>CBEVZC010000030.1:0-26882 GCA_965554225.1 uncultured bacterium
CCGTCTGAAAAATCAAGTTCAGTACCCATTAGGTAAAAAAGACTTTTTCCATCAACATAGATTTTTAGATTACTATGCTCAATTATAGTATCTGTAGAGTTTACTGTATCATCAAATTTAATATTATAAGTTAATCCCGAGCATCCACCACCTTTTACACTAACGCGCAATCCGTGATTTTGTGGAATGCTGTTTTCTTCTCTTATCTTTTTGATTTGATTTTGTGCTCGATCGGATATTAAAATGGGCTGATCATTTATTTTAGAGTTCATATTTGTTCTCCTACAATTAAAATTACTAAGCAATACTTTTTTCTTCTTTCTTTTCTAAATCTTCTTTTTGATTGAGGTGAAAATTAACTTTCCATGTTTTATGATCAATCTTGAATAGCTTGTTCTCTTTTTCAAGTTGTCCGATAAACCTGTTTGTTAAATTTTCAACTTGACTATAGTTGAGCGAGTTCCCTTTTAATTCAAAAAAGTGCTTTATCGCATACTGAATATCCTTTAAAAAGATATTTGAATTGAAGAACATACGGTAGTTTTCACTCATAAAATTTAAGAAAATGGTTTCTTCCTTTTTTAAGACATCAAGTTCATTTTGAATTGAAGTTTTCATATTAAATTAGCTCCTCCAATGTTGTTGAATTTAACACTTTAATGATTTTGTTTTGAACAGTATGAAGCGGTTCTCTAATTGAACAATCATTAATTCTTTTGCAGTCCTTATTTGTTGCGTCCTCAAACAGACAATCGGTAATTTGAATATCTCTTTCCACAGCTCTAATTATACTTGTTAAACTGAGTTTATTGGGAGGAAGCGACAAGTAGTATCCGCCTCGTGTACCTTGACGCGATTCTATAATATTATATTTGACTAATTTTTGCATTATTTTAGCAAGAAGTTCATATGGTATGCTCATTGAACCCGATATCTCCTTTGTGCTGATCGGAGTTTCATGATTTGCCTCAGATATATATTTTAAGGCAAATATAGCATATTCTACTGATTTTGTTAGTTTCAACATTTATATACGACTAATTTAGTCCGATATAAATATAGTAAAGAAATGAGCATTATACAAGTCAAAATTATTTTGGTAGTCAATATAATTTCAAAAATCTATTAAAAGGGAAGTGAATACTTAATTAAAGTCTTATTATTAAAACTATATTTGGATGGATGTGTAAAAAATTATAAATTAAGCAAAAATAAATTGCAAATTTTCATGTGAGCTGAAAACTAAAATCCTAGAATAGTAATACAACTTTTGGCTAAATCAACAACCGGTGTAAAATAAATTCCAAGGAATAGAACGGGAATAACCAGTATTAGTATAAAAATCAAATTTGGAAGGGGAGTCTTAAACTTTTCTAAAGGTTTTTCTGATTTTGTAAGGAACATATGTTTTAAGACTCTAATGTAATAATAAAGTGACACTACACTATTAACGACTGCAATAACAGCTAAAATAATCATTTTAGAATTTATTAAAGCAACAAATAAATACAACTTTCCAATAAATCCTGCTGTTGGAGGTAATCCGGTAAGAGAGACTAAAAATATGGCAAATGAAACTCCTAAAAACGGAGTTGCATATCCCATTCCGTTATAATCATTTATATTTTCAGATCCGGTTTTGTTTGCAATAAGCATAACTATGTAAAACGATCCGATGTTCATCAACATGTAAAATGCAAAATATATAAGTACCGATTCAACACCGATATCTGAAAGTACTGTAACACCTAGTAAAAGATAACCGGCGTGGGCAATACTTGAATAAGCCAACATTCTCTTAAGATTATCTTGCCACAAAGCAGTGAAATTCCCAAAAGTCATTGTTAGTACCGAAATAATAGCAATGAAAGTTTTCCAATCAAAGGAGTGAATCATTTGCCAAGTTCCATCGGGTTCAACTCCGGCAACAAGAGAAGTTTTAAGTAATCTAATTAAGAAAGCAAAACCTGCCGCTTTACTAGCAACGGATAAAAATGCAGTAATGGAAATTGGAGCTCCTTCATACACATCCGGTGTCCAAAAATGAAATGGTACTGCAGAAATTTTGTAACCGATTCCGACAAACATCAAGATTACCGCAAAATAAAAAGTAAACCAATCGAAACTTAGTGTTCTTAAAGCAGTATTTATATCATATAAGTTTGTACTTCCGACCAATCCGTAGATTAATGAAATACCAAACAACATTGTTCCGGTAGATACAGCGCCATAAATAAGATATTTAAGCGATGCTTCGCTATTCCTGTCTCTAAGTTTTGTGAAACCGGCAAGAACATAAGATGAAAGCGACAGCAATTCCATAGATAAATAGATAAGAATCAAATCGGAAGATGAAATTAGGAAAAGCATACCTAAGATCATACCGAAGATTAGAGCATAGTATTCACCTAGACGGTCTTTAACTTTTTGAATTTCAGCTGAAGAATAAGAAAAGAATACTATTAAAATAGAAGTAATTATTACTAGAAGTTTAAAATATGATCCGAATGAATCGATGGTAACCATTCCGAATCTTTTATTTCCCAAAGTAAAAGCAAAACCGCTTCTATATAATTCATTAATGACAAATATTCCACTTATGAACAAACCTACTAAAGCAATTACAGGTATAATTGTTTTTTTCTTCTGAAAGATGAGATCAAAAACAACTAATAGAATTAGCGTAATTGAAATAGTAATTTCAGGTTTAATAAAAGATAATGAACTATATAAGCTGGAAAAATTCATATTACTCAACTATAAATAAATTTTAAAAACCGGCTAAAGCTGTAATATGCTGTGCATTTGCCGACATAAAGTTAACAAGAGAATTTACCGATGTGTTCATTAAATGAATCATCGGATTAGGATAAATTCCCAAATAAAAGACAATTAGCATCAAAGGAATAAACATTGCATATTCTCTGCCTGTTAAGTCAGGTAAAGAATTCCATTTTTCATTTAATTTACCAAAGAAAATTCTTTGTAGAGTCCAGAGCATATATGCTGCACCCAAAAGAACAGTTAAGGTGGAAATAATTGTTAATACACGAATATTTACTGCACTAAATGCTCCCAAGAATACCAAGACTTCAGAAATAAATCCGCTTAAACTCGGAAGACCAATAGCTGCAAAAAACGCAACAGTTACAAATCCGGTATAAATCGGCATCTGAGTTGCGAGTCCGCCGAACTCATTGATACCTCTTGTATGTGCTCTTTCATAAATCACACCTACACTTAAGAACAACATAGCTGTAATTGTACCATGATTGAACATCTGGAAAACAGCACCGTTTATTCCGGTTACCGTTAAAGAAGCCATCCCCAGTAAAACATATCCCATGTGCGAAATAGAAGAATAAGCAATAAGTTTTTTAAAGTCTTTTTGAGCAAGCGCAACAAGTGCACCGTAAATCATATTAATAACGCCAAACAATGCAATATACCAAGCCAACTCCCGGGTAATTTCCGGAAATATCGGAAAACTAACGCGAATAATTCCGTATGTACCCATTTTCAATAACACACCGGCTAAAATTACACTAATTGGTGTTGGAGCTTCAACGTGAGCATCGGGCAGCCAAGTGTGGAATGGGAACATAGGAATTTTGATTGCAAAACCGATAAATAAAAATATATAAGCTATAAATCTTAAATTATGCGGATTTAACGGAGAAAGAATTCCAGTTGCAGTATAATTTGAAGGATCCATTAAAGCTAATAGATTAAATGTAAATACTTTTGATCCGTCTGCTAACGTTTGAGTTGCACTAAAATACAATGCAATCATTACTAAAAGCATAAATACACTACCGGCAAGAGTATAAATAAAGAACTTAATAGCTGCATACTCTTTCCTTGGTCCACCCCAAATACCAATTAGAAAATACATTGGCAATAGCATTAATTCCCAAAAAACGTAGAATAGAAAAAAGTTAAGGGAAACAAACACTCCAACCATTGCAGTATCCAGTAGTAAATAAAGAGCGAAATACCCTTTTACAGATTTGTTAATAGTCCAGGATGAAAGAGTTGCAATAAAAGTAATAATTGTGCTCAATAAAACAAGAGGCGTGCTGATTCCGTCAACACCTACAAAATAATTAATTTTTATTGTTCCAATCCATGAACCACCAAAAACTTCGATCCATTTATAGTTTTCCATAAATTGGAAAGAGCTTTTATCAAAAATTCCGCCGGCAGAATAATCAAAATTAGCAAGCAAAATAATTGCTAAGACAAGTTGAAGTGCTGTAGCGATAAGTGTTGTATATTTTATTTGCTTTTCGCTTTTACCGGGTAGTAATAACACAATTATTATACCTATAACAGGAATAAACGTTATCAACGATAAAATTGGGAATCCTTCCATATTAATTCTCTACCTTAAATATAATTTAATTATTTACTAAAACGGTTTAAATAACAACAACAAAATCAAAATTGAAAAAACAACAAAAACGATATATGTCTGTACTTTTCCGGTCTGGAATTTTCTTAAACCCAATCCGAATAATCCGCTCATAAAAGCAGTTCCGTTAACCATTCCGTCAACTATGTAATGATCGAAAATCTCACTTATATTTGCTGTAAGTCTAGCAGTAAAAGCAGTTCCGTTAACCAAACCGTCAACAATATATTTATCAAACAACGATAATAATTTGCCAAGGCCTATAGTTCCCCCAATGAATGTAGCATGATAAAATTCATCAACATACCACTTATTTAGTGAGAACAGATAAAGCGGACGTAATTTTTCCGCCGTTTTATCCGGATCAATAATTCGCCATTGATACATTAAAAATGCAAGCAATAAACCTAATCCGCCTAAGGTTAATGATAAAATTAATGAAGGAATATGAGCCCAATGCATGGCGTGTTCATACTCTTCGGAATTTGTAATTGAAGCTTCAACTGTGCTATGTTCTTCGGAAATTGAAGCAATCTCCGTTGACGGTTCATTTACCATAAAATCAAATCTTGTTTCATTGGGAATAACTTGTACCGGTGTTTTTACCCAATCTTTTAAAAACCAGCCATCTTCAGGTGCTACAGGGTTTAATGTATACCAGAAGAAAATTGATAGAAGACTTAAAACAACTAACGGCATTGTCATTACAAAAGGTGTTTCATGGGCATGTTCATATTTTTCTAAATTTCTCGGTTTGCCATGAAATGTCATTATGATAAGTCTGAACATATAAAATGCAGTCATAAAAGCAACAAGGAAACCTAAGGTAGGAATTAACCAATGACCGGTTAAATGACCAAACGCAAGACTACCGGCTAAAATTCCGTCTTTACTGAGGAAACCAGATGTTAAAGGAATACCTGAAATAGCCAGTGAAGAAACAATAAATGCAGTATAAGTAATTGGCATTTTCTTTCTTAATCCACCCATTTGTCTCATATCCTGTTCATGATGCATCGAATGAATTACAGAACCTGAACCAAGGAATAAATTGGATTTAAAAAATGCGTGCGTTACCAAATGGAAAAATGCAAATGCATAAGCACCAACTCCAACAGACATAACCATATAACCCAATTGGCTAACAGTTGAATAAGCTAAAACCCGTTTAATATCATTTTGGGTAAGCGCAATTGTAGCTGCCACGAACGAAGTTACAGCGCCAATAATTGCAACAACCAGCATTGCATCGGCTGTAAGCATAACAAAAATTCTTAAAGATAAATAAACACCTGCGGCAACCATAGTAGCAGAGTGAATCAATGCACTAACCGGTGTAGGGCCTTCCATAGCATCAGGCAGCCAAACATGTAATGGGAATTGTGCCGATTTACCAACAGCCCCCATAAAAACCAAAATACCTGTTGCCGTCAACCATGCAGTACTGTCAAAAGGTAATTTTCCTAAAGAAATTTGATGAAAAATTGAATCGAATGAAAATGTATTATAAGTTGTAAATAAAATTAAAATTCCAACCAACATTCCGATATCGCCGATACGATTAGTAAGGAAGGCTTTTTTACCTGCATCGGAAGCAGATTTTTTTTCATACCAGAAACCAATTAGTAAATACGAAGAAAGACCAACCAATTCCCAGAAGATATACATCATTAATAAATTATCACTAATTACTATTCCAATCATTGAGAAAGTAAAAATTCCAAGAAAAGCATAATAACGGTTAAATCTGGGATCGCCTCTCATATATTCGAGCGAATAAATATGTACCAAAAAACTAATCAAATTGACAACAAAAAGCATTATAGCCGCAATGTTATCTATTTTTATTCCTAATCTAATTTTCAGTGAATCAACAAGAGGAACGTTGCTAAAATTTATCCAGATAAAACTAAAAGCAACATCATTATGTAAATAGGTAGTTAATTTTGTGATTAAAACAAGAATTGCCAGAATAAGGCCGGTGCTTAATATTCCTATCTCAAGCCAATGTAATTTAGGATATTTTTTGCCGAATACAATAAGAATACCGAAACCGAATGCCGGCAATAAAAGCATTATTATAGAAAAATTAATTATTAAAGTATCAGTCATTGGTTACTATTCTTTTAATTTGTTAATTTCATCAATATTTACGTCGGAAAATGTTTTGTAAATATTAAGTACAATCGCCAAAGCAATTGCTGCTTCGGCGGCGGCTAAAATAATTACAAACAAAGCTGTGATTTCTCCGCTTAATCCTAAGTTACCGTATCTGGAAAACGCAACAAAATTTATATTAGCCGAGTTAAGGATTAATTCTATTCCCATTAAAACTAAAATTGCATTTTTACGTGTAACTACAGCGTAAATACCGAGCGAGAATAAAATTGAGCTGACTACCAAAAAATGTTGTAAACTAATATTTTCCAATTTAAAAACCTTTATTCTTTTTCTCTTCTTGCAATTGAAGCAGCACCAATCATTGCAACTAATAATAGAATTGCAAGCAATTCAAATACTAATACATAATCCGTAACCAGTATTTTACCTAAACCGTAAATTGTAGTTGACGGAATAGTTCCGGGTATAGATTTCCAATGTGTGGAAAGCATTAAGGATATTAAAACCGCAGCAAAAATACCTACCCCGATAACCGCAGGGATTACTTTAACTGATCCGGATTTTATTTCAACATGAGTTATTTTGTGTGTTAACATAACACCAAATAATAACAATACAAGTATACCTCCTATATAAACCATTATTTGAACAACTGCCAGAAAATCAGCGCCTAGTAAAACATATAATCCGGTGACTCCGAAAAACGTAAATATTAAATAGAATGCAGAATGAACTATATTCTTAGAACTTACAACTAAAAAACCTGACACTATTGTAAGCAGTGCAAATAAATAAAATATTAAGTCATATAGATTCATAATAAAACAGATTATTCCTTTTTTGTATCTTGATTTTTTTCAGCTGCCTTAGCTGCCGCCGCTTTAGCTTTTGCGGCTGCTTTTTCTTCCATAAATTTTTCGTAATTAACTTTTTTCTCTTCAACTTCATTAAGAGTTAAGGTTGAAAAATTATATACTAGATCTTCTCGCTTATATTCGGAAAACTCATAAACATCAGTCATATAAATACATTCCGTTGGGCATGGGAATACACATAATTGACAATAGCAACACTTAGCAATATCAATATCGAATTTGGTAACCCAGAGAGCTTTCTTTTTACCGTTAGAAGTGGTGCCTAAATCATCTGGCGGTGTAGCTTTAACTGTTTCGATTTCTATACAGTCAACGGGACATGCTCTCTCGCACTGCATGCAGCCGATACAATCATCCATATTAACATATAATCTGTTACGTGCTCTATCCGGAAGAGGAAGTTTCACATCGGGATATTGAATAGTTACAGCAGGAACAAATAAATGCTTAAATGTTACCTTCATTCCGATTAAAACGGTCCAAATTCCTTCCCATGTATTTTTAAGATATTGTTTCATTCTATAATAAAGTAATTATTCCAATAATGACTAAATTTAAAACAGCGTAAGGAATTAAATATTTCCAGCAAACATTCATCAGCTGATCAACTCTTAATCGCGGTAAAGTCCATCTTAACCACATTTGTACAAAAACTAAAAACACACCTTTTAATAAAAACCAGAATAGCTGCTCAAATGGTATAAGCCAGTGTATTCCCAATGAATTTCCTAAATAGCCGAAAGGTGATTGATAACCGCCTAGAAAGAACGCAACTAAAACGGCTGAAACTGCAAACATATTAGCATATTCTGCTAAAAAGAACATTGCGAACTTCATTCCGCTATATTCAGTATGAAAACCGGAAACAAGTTCCGACTCGGCTTCGGGTATATCAAACGGTGTTCTATTTACTTCGGCAAGTGTGCTGATAAACATTATTAAAAATCCAATAAACATAAACGGAATAAGTAAAACCTTTGCAATTCCGCTAACAGCAACACCACCGAGAATATTCCAATTCCAAAAATAAGCTGTTTGCTGATGACTAATAGTATCCAGATTTAATGTACCTGTAAGCATAACAAGAGAAAGAACAACAAGCGCAGTGGGAATTTCGTAACTGATTATCTGCGCTGCGGATCTCATTGCGCCCAATAAAGAATATTTATTGTTTGAAGCCCATCCACCCATTAGAATTCCAAGAACAACAAAACTTGATATGGCAATAATATAAAATGCTCCAAGACTAATATTAGAGCCTATATAAGCGCTTGAAAAGGGAATTGCAGCATATGCAGCGTAACTGCCGATAAATAAAACAAAAGGAGCTAAGTTAAAAAATTTCTTATCAGCAAGAGGAGTAGTAATATCTTCTTTTTGAATCAGTTTTACTAGATCGGCAACAGTTTGCAGTAAACCGTGATAGCCTACTCTCATCGGACCGAGTCTATCCTGCATATGAGCCGAAACCTTTCTTTCACCGAGCACGGCAAATAAAACAAAAGGAAGTACCCAGACAAAAAGCGGTAATGCTCCGGCTATAAAATAAGCTACTATATCACTTCCTATCCAATTTGATAAAATATCGTACATTATCTATCAACCTCGCCTAAAACTATATCGGTACTGCCTAAAATTGCAATTAGATCAGCCACAAGATGTCCTTTGCTTAGTTCACCAAGTACAGAAAGGTTTACAAAAGAAGGACCTCTAACTTTTACTCTTAGCGGATTAACCGATCCGTCACTGATAATAAAATAGCCTAATTCGCCTTTCGGGTTTTCCGTTCTTGAATAAACAGTTCCCTTAGTAGGTTTAACTCTTCTCGGTACTGCAGCGTGAACATCACCATCGGGAATTTGATCGATAGCCTGCTCGATTATTTTGAGACTTTCTTCCATTTCTTGAACTCGAACAAAATATCTATCCCAAGAATCGCCGACCGTTCCCATTACGCCCTTACCAACCGGAATATCAAAATCAAATCTATCGTAAATAGAATAAGGATCGTTTTTTCTTAAATCCCATTTTAATCCGCTGGCTCTTAACATTGGACCTGTAACGCCATAATTTACTGCGGTCTCTACCGGAAGTATTCCAACATTAGCAGTTCTTTCTATAAAAATTTTATTAAATGATAATAACTCGTTAAGCTCAACAATTTTAGGTCTAAAATATTCTACAAATTCTTTTGTCATTCGCTGGAAATCAGGATGAATATCGTGAGAAAGACCGCCTACCCAAATATAATTGTATAACAGCCTTGCGCCGCATGTCATTTCAAAAAGTGTTAATATTTTTTCCCGGTCTCTAAAACAATATAAAAACGGTGTGAATGCACCGATATCAACACCGTATGTACCGAGAGCAACAAGATGCGAAGCTATTCTCTGAAGTTCCGCCATTATTACCCGAATATACTCAACACGTTCCGGGATTTCTATTTTTAATAATTTTTCAACAGCTATTGCATAGCCTAAATTATTAGACATTGAAGCGAGATAATCCAATCTGTCGGTATAAGGAATTACTTGCGGGTAAGTCATTGCTTCCGCATGTTTTTCGAAGCATCGATGAAGATAACCAATATGCGGCTTAACGTCAACAATCAGTTCACCTTCCAGTTCAACTACTAATCTCAAAACACCGTGTGTTGACGGGTGTTGAGGTCCCATGTTCAGTACAATTTCTTCAGTCTTTAAAGCCATTATCTTAGTAGTTAATCAAAAAAATAATTAATAATACAGTACAATATTAATATGGAACTTTCATCCCCTGATAAAATTCCGGATTTTTATAATCCTTTCTTAACGGATATCCGGCTTCCCAATCTTCAGGCATTAAAATTCTTCTTAAATCGGGATGGTTTAGGAATACTATACCAAGCATGTCGAAGGCTTCTCTTTCGTGCCAATCGGCAGATCTCCAAACGGATTCAATAGATTCAACTTTAGGATCTTCCCTCGGAGTTGATACTTTTATGTTTACTTTATGGCCTAGTTCAATTGAGTGCAGGTTGTAATAAACACTAAGTGTTCCGCCTGTAATTATATCCATTTCTTCTTCGTCTTTTGTCTTTTCACCGTTTGCATCATCAACACCGGAAAGACACATAAGAGTATCGAATTTTAGATTTTCGTTATCTCTTAAGAACAAACAAATATCTTTTATTGCCGTCGGATCAATAACTATATAAGATTCAACAGGAAGTTCGGAATCAAATCCTAAAATTTTATCACCGAATTTCGTCTGCAATATGTTAAAAATTTCTTCCGGAGTCATTATACAGTTTTCTTCCTCAAAGTTTCATGTCTAATTTTTTCTTGTAATTTTAATAATCCTTCTAATAACGCTTCGGGTCTCGGCGGGCAGCCGGGAACATAAACGTCAACAGGAATAACTCTATCAATTCCTTTTAAAACATGATAGCCGTGTTCCCAATAAGGTCCGCCGCAATTTGAGCAGCTGCCCATAGAAATAATATATTTTGGGTCAGGCATTTGTTCATACAATCTTTTAATCCTAGTAGCCATTTTTAAAGTAACAGTTCCGGAAATAATAATTGCATCTGCTTGACGCGGAGAAGGGCGGGGAATTACACCAAATCTATCAAAATCGTAATGGGAAGCTGAAGTAGCCATCATTTCAATTGCACAGCAGGCTAAACCGAAACTTAATTGCCAGATTGAAGAAAGCCTGGCCCAATTAAATAAATTTTCGGTAGTGGCAATTACTATATTGCTTTCGTTAAATTCTCTATCTAATAATCCCATAGTAAACTTTATTGTTTGTCAGTTTCGGAAATCACTTCTTTTTTAACCGGTAATGCAATCTTACTTTCAAATTTTACATCAATTTTCGGCTGCTTAATTTTAGGGCGCTCCCATTCAAGATCGCCTTTTCTCCATTCGTAAGCCATTCCTAAGAATAAAACCAAAAGGAATATCATACCAACAATAAATCCATATACACCGAACTCCTTATATGTTACTGCCCAAGGAAATAAAAGAACTACCTCAACGTCAAAGATTAAAAAGATAAGAGCAACTACATAAAAACGGATATTAAATTTCATCCATGGCGAACCAACCGGTTCTTCACCGCACTCATAAATTTTAAGTTTTTCTTGTGAGGGTCTTTTAGGGCGTATAAGGTATGCTGCAAAGAGTGCTATGCCAACAAACGCACTTGCAACAATCATAAAAACGAAAATCTTACCAAATTCTGTTAACATAGTCTCTAAAAAATTTTCATGTAAAACTACTATTCACTGTTTAGAATGTCAAGAAATGTTTGGTTGATATTAGAAAAAAAATAAGACCTTAATGACTAATTTAACGAAATTATTTAAGAATTATAAAAGGAAAGTCCTGAATGTGATTACACTTATCAATATTTTTTTAATCCTGTAAAATATCAGTTTGTAAAGATTTGATTTTGCAAACATCAAGAACAAATAAGTATAGGCTATTTTAGGTCTACCGCAAATGTAAATGTCGTCCCAGCGAGGATTAAATTTATTTTTAAAATTGTAAAGACCTTTGTAATTATAAGCAAATTTAAAAGCTTGACCTGCTTTATTAATAAGATAGGCTCTACTTAAAAAGCTGAATTTTTTTTCATTGAAAACAAACGGCACTTCACCAAGACTCCATTCCTTGTAATCTGTCTTGCGAAGTATAATAAATATAGAATAAATTAATGCTTCCATAATTCCAACCGGAGCATGTTTCCTTCGGAGAAGCAGTTCGGTTTGTAATTTGGTTGCAGAATTAATAGAAACTTGAATTGCCCCGAGCCACTCACCGGAATGGCTTTTAAAAACGAACATTTTTGTACCAGGTATAAAATTCAACACATAAAGATGTTTTAACCTCGGTTCTGAATAGTGAGTTGTGCATTTTTTGAACTGCTCAATTTTTTCCGCATTATCTCTAGAGTATTCAAGTTCTATTACTTTCCCATGCTTAAATCCCCGTTTCACTAATTCTTTAAGGGATTTTTTCTTGAAATAATCTTTGTCTAACTCTAAAACCGCTTCCATACCAAGGTGAAGTCTTGCAAATCCTTGCTTTTCTAAAAAATCCGTTATTTCCAAATCACAGCCGCGAATTATTATTTTATTTCCATAGTTGTTTGCAGCATCAGTTAAAATTGATAAAGATTCGTAGTTAAATGGAAAATTAGCTAACGACAGCCATTTTGCATTGTTATATAGTTTAACATATTTAATCTTTGGTGTTGGACTTTTGTCCTTTATCCAGCTGAGGGGAATATTTTTGACGTTTAAAGATTTGGGTGAGTAATTTTTCAAGTTTCTAAATTAGTTTATAAATTAAATTTTTTACTACTAATTTAATAAAAAACGGTTATTGAATCATTTCCCCCGTATGAACCAATAACCGTTTTCGCTTTTTCTATACGACGTATCGACAAAAAGCAAAGTTCCGTAAAAATGTTATTTTAATTTAATTTTGAAAGTGTGTATATTCGCATATTAAAAATATTTTTATGGCGCGTTCGTCTAGTGGCTTAGGACGCCGCCCTCTCAAGGCGGAGATCACGGGTTCGAATCCCGTACGCGCTACAATTTAATCTTAGGATTTTGGGAATTTTAAAATTTTTAGCTCGTTATTCAACAATTCATATTTCTCTGTTGTTAATTGCTGATTGTAGACCTATCTTTACAATTCATTTTTTGGAATATATTTGATTTTTAAGCTAGATTCGCAAGATAAAAACAGTAAAGCTAGAGCCGGCACCATTATAACTGATCACGGTGAAATTCCTACTCCTATTTTTATGCCAGTTGGAACGCAAGGAACGGTTAAAGCGGTTACCCAAAAGGTTTTGAAGGAGGAAATTCAATCTCCTATTATTTTGGCTAATACTTATCATTTATATTTAAGACCCGGAACTGATACTTTAGAAAAAGCCGGCGGGCTTCACAAATTTATGAATTGGGATAATTCCATCTTAACCGATAGCGGAGGATTTCAAATTTATAGTTTATCGGAATTAAGAAAATTAAAAAGTGACGGTGTAATATTCCGGTCACATCTTGACGGTTCCCAACATTTTTTTACCCCGGAAAAAGTAATTGAAATTGAAAGAACAATCGGTTCCGATATAATGATGCCGTTAGATGAGTGTACTCCTTATCCCTGCGATTATGATTATGCTAAGAAATCAAAAGAACTTACTTCACGGTGGGCAATATTGAATAAGGAAGCTTTTGAAAAGTCGGAACCGCTGTATGGACATAAACAAGCGCTGTTCGGTATTGTTCAAGGGAGTGTTTATAAAGATTTGCGTGAAGATTCGGCAAAAGACTTAATGAAATTGGATTTCGACGGTTATTCAATCGGCGGTTTAGCGGTTGGCGAACCGGCGGAAAAAATGTACGAAATTGTTGATTTTACAACTGATATTCTTCCCAGCGAAAAACCGCGTTATTTAATGGGCGTAGGCAGACCTGAAAACATTTTGGAAGCTATTGAGCGCGGTGTTGATATGTTCGATTGTGTTATGCCAACGCGTAATGCCCGAAATGCATATTTGTTTACAAGTAAGGGAATTGTAAGTATTCGTAATGCCAAATATAAAGATGATTTTTCATCATTGGATGAAAATTGCGGATGTTATACTTGCCAAAATTTTACCAAATCTTATTTGCGGCATTTATTTATTGCAAAAGAAATTTTAGCGCTTGAATTAGCAACAATTCACAATCTAAGTTTTTATAGGGATTTGGTAACAACAGCAAGAACAAAAATTTTAGAAGGATCATTTTCTTTGTGGAAAAATAAAATAATTGATAAATTATCAATCAATATTAATACTTTAAAGGAGGAATAAGTGGATTTACTTTTAGCAATGGCTCCGCAAGGAGGTCAGCAAGGCGGCGGGGGAATGGTATCAACATTAATTATGTTTGCCGCCATTTTCGCAATTTTTTATTTTATGATTATTAGGCCTCAGCAAAAGAAGGCAAAAGAAAAACAACGATTGCTCGATAGTTTGCAGAAAGGTGATAAAGTAGTTACTAATGGCGGAATTCATGGTACAATATCGGGACTGGAAGAAAAAACAGTACTGCTTGATATAGGTAATAACGTTAAAATGAAAATTGAAAGATCCGCAATTGGGCAAGTAGTTCAAACAAAGAAATAAATTCCATTAAAAAGGTAGTGATTCTCACTGCCTTTTTTGTGCACACTTTTCATTTATTGCAAATTGAATAGGCGTGAATATGCCAGGTATTTTAAGTAAAGCAAATAACTTTCTTGGGATTGGAGTTAAATATTCATCTTTCAACAATTCCAAGATTGTTATTCTTTCGGCGCCATTAGAAAAAACAGTCAGCTACGGAAACGGAACGGGTAAAGGTCCGCGCGAAATACTTAGAGCTTCTCACTATGTGGAATTTTATGATGAAGAATTGAATAAGGAATTATGTTTTAGTAAAGGAATATGTGCACTAAAACCTTTAAATTTTGAAAATCTTAGGATTGAAACTGCACTGCAAAAAATTTATAAAATTGCTGAATTCTTGATTAGCGAAGAAAAATTTGTTGTAACATTGGGCGGGGAACATTCCCTTTCTTTATCACCTATAAAAGCTTATCTGAAAAAGTATCCTGATTTATCCGTGTTGCAGATTGATGCCCATTCCGATTTGAGAGATACTTATGAAAATTCGAAATATTCTCACGCTTGTGTAATGGCGCGTGTTGCCGAACTGACAAAAAATATTGTACAAGTTGGTATCAGAGCCCAATCAGCGGAAGAGGCTGAATTTATTAGAAAGAATAAAATTAACACTTTTTACTCCAGAAGTATTCGTAGTTATAAGTTCGAAAAAGACTGGCAGAAAAAAGTTGTATCAAAATTAAAAAATAATGTATACATAACTTTTGATTTGGACGGACTTGATCCTTCTCTGCTTCCTGCTACCGGAACTCCCGAACCGGGAGGATTATTTTGGGATGAAACAATGAATTTAATTAAACATGTTGGAAAGGAAAGGAACATTGTAGGATTTGATGTAGTTGAACTGGCTCCCTCAAAATATCATCCGGCTTCTAATTTTGTTGCTGCAAAGTTAGTCTATAAAATTCTTAACTATGCTTTTCAATAATTAAAATTTAAAATAATAGTGATTACTATTTTTATACTCTAATTCCTTTCCACCTGAATCTACTCATTGTCTATTTTATATTCTTACATATGCTCTCAGTATTATCTCCTTCCCCAAAATGATAAAATGAGTAAGGGTTAAAAGTTTACAGGTAAGAAACATTTTGACTAGAAAAATTTATTATATTTTAAAAATTTCCTTAGATTACTAGACAGAGTTTCAGTTGTAACGTCGATCTGAAGCCAGCGGTTTTACTCACTAGTGCTAGGTTTTGTTTGCAGAGTACAATTCTTTTATAAAACTGATCTCCATTTTGTTTTTAAGGATTGAATATTCTTATTTACAATTGTTTGATTATGCAAAAACTATTCATATCATTCATTATATTTCTTTGAGGAAATAAAAACTTTTTTAGTTTATAACTATAAGACATTAAAAAGATCATAATATGAAGAGCTTAAAAATTCTAATAATCATGTTTTTGTTAGCAACTCAATTCAGCATTGCTCAAAACAAAAAAGTTTACGTAGCTGATATTGAAGGAATGATAGATCTGGGTTTAGCTCCTTACGTACAGAGAGTTGTTGAGGATGCTGAAAAAAAATCTGCTGATGCAATCATTTTCAGAATCAATACTTTCGGCGGGAGAGTTGATGCGGCAACTCAAATAAAAGATGCTATTCTCAATAGTTCGGTTAAAACTATTGCTTTTATTGATAAAAGAGCTATTTCAGCCGGAGCGCTTATTTCTTTATCGTGCGAAAAAATTATTATGGTTCCCGGAGCAACAATTGGGGCAACGACCGCAGTTGACCAAGGAGGTAAAAAACTTTCGGAAAAAGTCGAATCATATATGCGTGCGGAAATGAGATCAACTGCGGAAAGAAGGGGACGCAGAAAGGATATTGCCGAGGGAATGGTTGATGAAAGATTAGTGGTAAAGGGAATTGTTGACAGCACTCAGTTAATTACTTTAACATCGGAAGAAGCGTTTAAATACGGTATTGCCGATTCTATTCTTTCCAATATTCATCAAGTATTAAAAGCTAACAATCTGCAAGATGCGGAAATAATAAAAATTAAAAGTAATTGGGCGGAAGATTTTGTAAGGTTTTTGAATAATCCGATAGTTTCTTCGCTATTGATTATGATTGGTTTGGTTGGATTATTTGTTGAGATCAAAACTCCCGGATGGGGATTGCCCGGTACAGCCGGAGTTGTTGCTTTGATATTATTTTTCGGCTCAGGTTATATTTTACAGTTAACTTCGATTATTGAAATTATTATATTTATTATTGGAGTTATTCTGCTGCTGATTGAAATATTTGTAATTCCCGGCTTTGGTATTTTTGGAGTACTGGGAATAATTTTTATGATTGCAGGGCTATTTTTAGGGCTGCTGCCTTCTTTTCCAACATTAAATATGGGAATTCTGTCCCAAGCAATTATTCAGTTGGCTTCGTCTTTTGTTTTGGCAGGCGTTGTAATCTATTTACTCACTAAATTTTTACCTAAGACACAAATATGGAACAAACTTATTCTGCAGACAAATATTGAGGCTCAATCAGGGTATACTTCAAATGTAGGGTTAGATCATTTAATTGGGGCAGAAGGAAAATCTTTTACAGTGTTGCGTCCTTCCGGTACGGCAATAATAAATAATAAAAGGTATGATGTTGTTACAGCCGGAGAGTATATTAAAAAGGGAACAACAATTGTTGTAACTGCAATAGAAGGTTCTAAAATAGTCGTGATGAAAAAGGGTTGAAGTTTAGTTAGAGTTTAACCCGCCTTTAAATTTAATTAAACCTCTGCCGTTAGTTCCAATCCATAGATTGTTATATCTATCCGGATAGACCGATAAAATATCGTTTATAGGTAAATTAGAATTACTTGCATCAATAAGGCTAAATTCTACTTCATTCACAAATCTTACTAACCCGGATCTTGTTCCAATCCATAAAACATTATCATCGGCAAGATAAAACTTATTTATTAAATTATTGGGTAATCCAATATCTATTCTAAACAATCTATCCTTACGAACACGCGATATTCCACCTTTTATTCCTTCTGTTAAATTTGGTTTATGTCCTCCCCAAACAACGTTATTGTGATCAACGACTAATGCAGAAATTCTATTACCAAGAAATTGGTATGTATCACTAGAGCTTACATCCTTATAATACTTCCAATTAGAATTCCCGTCAAATTGAGCTATTCCAAATGAACTTGTTCCTATCCAAATAGAATTATCATCATGTTCAATAGCTACTGCAGTTACGAA
This sequence comes from uncultured bacterium, assembly GCA_965554225.1. GTDB lineage: Bacteria > Bacteroidota > Ignavibacteria > Ignavibacteriales > Melioribacteraceae > BMS3ABIN04. Next base: position 17,838 of record CBEVZC010000030.1, read on the forward strand.
ATCACCAGGTATTCCCGAATTATTTACATTATAAGTTGTCCAATTCGATCCGTCAAATTTGGCTAAACCGCTTTTGGTTCCAATCCAGACATTTCCGTTATTATCAAAATCAAAATCAGTAACAAACTCTCCGGGTAAACCGGAATTATCTTTTGTATATACAAAAAAACCGTTAGGTGTAATTTTAACTATAGAAAAATACGTAGCTAGCCAAATATTATTATCTGCATCCTTTTTAATGCGATGAATTACGTTATCCTCTAAAGCTGAGTTCTCTTTATTAATAAATTCCCATTTACTGCCTTTTATTTTAACAAGACCTTCGTGTGATGTACCTACCCAAAGAGTATTTTCATTATCCACTAAAATATCGGTAATCGTATTTCCGGGAATTTTTGAATTTTCATCGTTGTAAGTAACAAATTGTGAAGTATCTGGTAAAGATAAAAAAACTTGTTCTGTTACTCCGCCGCTTAAGTTTACATAAGTACTTTCCGCTCTGTGTTCGGGATAAGTGAACTTTACTTTGTATCTATCCGGAAAAAGTAAATTTTTTGTATAAGGTGTTATTGCATCCAATAGAGAATCGTTTAAATATATTGCAGCACTGTCGGGAGTTGATTTAAAACTTATTGCACCGTAATTATTAGGATCCGAATAATAATTGTAATAATAAGAGAACAATTGCATACTATCTGCTAGCAATGCAAATTTAATATCCGGAAATCTATTTAATCTAAGTAAAAAACTATGCTTGCCTTTGCTCAGCCATCTAACGGTATCCGGTGTTAATAATCCTGTGTTTTTCCCGTCAACAAATATTTCCGCATGATTTGGTTTTGAATCGATAAAAACTTTTGCGTTTTCGAATGTGTGGATTTCCGGTTGACTTACAGATACTTGTTTGTCGCATGAAATTATCAACAACGTTGTTAATGCTAAAATTCCAATAGTTATGATGTATTTATTTATTCTCATAATAAAATTATTTTAATCCCGGTATATAGCCGAAAGATCGAATATAGTCTTGGTTAAAACTAAGTGAACTTCTTTTTTTAATAAATGAGCCAAATATACCTCTACCGCCTTGTATGTTAGTGAAATCATTTTCATTAACGGAAATTGTGAAACTGCTGCTTAAATCAGCTTTTGAAGCATAATAACTAGTAAGATTCTTATCGTAAACAAGTACTTCAACTATAAAACCTAAAATTGTATAATTACTTTTATTCGGATCACCTTCCGATATTTCTTGTAAAGCTCTATTAAATGTTGCCATGGAAACTGTTATTTTGTTATCGTACGAAGGTTCTGGGAAAAAAGGAATATACTTTCGGTTTTCAAAAACATACCGGTGAGGAACTACCTTTTCGTGCCTTACTTTTTTGCCGTTTTCATTTTTGAAATAAATAAAAGAATATCTAGCTGCTTTATAGAGGAATTTTTCGTTATTATTAGTAACCCATCCAACAGATACCGAGTTACCTTTCTCAGGCGGTATGTTAGATCTATTTGGTAGAAATTCTATATCTTTTGGAGTGACTGTTTTTGCGTGAAGTTTTCTTCCGTTGTCAAATTCAGCTTCAATTTCATATTCTGTATTCGGCTGAATAACGAATTTTTTATTATAGTATGCAGTTACGGAATTATTTGTACTTGAGCTGTCTAATGTGTTTAGTGTTGTGTCGGAGAAAATTTTTACCGAGTCCTGATACCAAATTCTAATATATCCGTTTTTAATAGAGCGGTCTTCTTTCTCTGAAGCCGGATCGAAGTTCTTAACCATAAAATTGTGCCCAAGATATGCTGTTTGAAAAGGATTATCGCTTTTCAAAATACAGTTAAGAATAATTTCCTCTTTCTCTTTTCCAAATGGATTAATACTTTCGTCGCATGAATAGAAGAAAAGACCGGAAAGAATAAGCAATATAAAAATAAATATTTTCATTATAATTCTAATTTAATTGTTGCTGTTGGTAAAAATGGCAGCATGTAAACTTTTTCGCCGGTTTGACGTTTAAAAAACAAAATATTTTTTCTGTTATAAGCATTTATAATACTAAAATCCATTTCCATCTTAACAAAATTCAAATTTATTTTTTTTGAAACGGAAATATCGAGTCTATGATAATCGGGTAATCGGCCTAAATTTTTATCTCCAAGTAAAGTATATGGATCAGTTGAATCGAAATAATTTTGATTAAAATAGACATTGCTCACATAATATTTATCATAGTACCCTGTGATTTTAGTAAATGGTAATCCAGAACCGTATATCCACATGGCGGATGCATGCCAACCTTTTCCGATGTTAAGATTTAGTCCTAAATTAAGTGCATGTCTCGAGTCAAATTTAGGATAGTAAGTCCAATTGTTAACTGTTTTAAATGTCCACGCATTTGTATAAGAAGCTGAAAACTTGAATAATGCAGTACTATAATTTAAAACAGCTTCCCAGCCATAAGCTTCACTACTACCTGAAATAAAATCCGGATCGGTTATTGAAAATTTTTGATCATTGATAATGGGTAAATTATCTGTCTTTTTATAATAAGTTTCAAATTGAATTATTAAATTTAAAAATGGATGGGATGTTAATCCGGCAATAAAATGACGAGACTTGGACGGAGTTAAGTAAGATGGAGTTATTAACCAAGGCTCAAAAATTGTTATAATATCATCTTCATCGGAGTAGGTAAGAAGGTCTTGTTGAAATATTCCCCAGGCTCCTTTTATAGAAAGAAGAGGATTGAATGTATAAGTTACACTAATTCTGGGCTCAAAAATATCACCTTTTTGTTCTGAGAGTTGTGCCAGATTAATTCTTGACCCGATATCAATTCCCAAATTATCAAAACGTAAAAATTTATATTTGATATAAGTAACAAATCTAGTTCCGGCATTGCCGATATCCGATGTTACACCTTGCCTGTTTGTAAGTAAAAGTTTTGTTTTTACATCTTTAATTTCGATCCCAAAATCTATTTCATCTTTATTGAAAAAAACATACGAGAAGTTACTCTTTAATGATACATCCTGAACGTTGTTTTTTTGTGGTCTGACGCTGCTAAGATTAGGAATTACTTCGCCATCAAAAGTACTTATTGAAATACCTAAATCGAAAAATGTTGGACTTTCTTGTGCAACCTGAAACCATGTAAATCCGAATAATTTATTCTGCCAATTATAATCTTCCGACAGTTTACTTCCCCTTGTAATATTGTCCTTACTAGCGAATCCATTAATTACAAACTTAGTTCCCTTATTAAAATTCGGATTGGAATAATTACCTTCAAAAAATATATCGTAAAAATCGATTGGAATGTTTTGGTTGTTTAAGAATTTTTTAAGAATTTGGTTAGAATATGTCTTACGTCCGGCAACTACAAAAGAACCGTGTGGTAATGGTCCTTCAACTAAACCTTTCCCGGTTAGAAAACTGCCCGAAAATTTAGCGTCATAATTATTTTTATTTCCGTCCTTTGTAATTATATTAAGGACTGACGATAATCTACCGCCGTATTGTGCCGGGAAACCTCCTTTGTAAAATTCAACGTTTTTAATTATATCAGGATCAAAAATGCTGAACATTCCTAAAACATGGAAAGGACTGTAGACAGATATTCCGTTGATTAAAACTAAGTTCTGATCACCCGATCCGCCGCGTACATAATACTTTGCCGAAATGTCGCCCGTTGATTTTACTCCGGCAACATATTGCAGAGATCTGAAAATATCCGTTTCAACTCCTTTTGGCATAGCCTCTAATTCTTTTATGGAAATTCTATGGAGCCCTATATCCGTTGCGTTTTTCTCCGGTACTCTAGTTCCCACTTTTTCCACAGTTTGAAGTTTGTAGCTGGCTGGGGAAAGCGCTACTCGTATTTCGGTCAATTTATTTGGTTTTACAACAGCGGTAATTTTCTTTGAATGATAGCCTATATATGAAATAATCAAATTGTAAGTTTTATTTGCTGGGATTGATCTGAATAAAAAGTATCCGTTTTCATTTGTGGATGCACCTGTTTTCAGTTCTTTTATAACGGCATTAGCATAAACCAGAGCTTCTCCGTTTGAGGAATCTGTAACTATTCCTCTTAAAGTTCCCACTCCTTGGGAGAAAAGATTTAAAGAAGTGATAAATAGAAAAAATAATACAACGTAAAATTTACTTTTAAATTTAAACACTAAAATTTCGACCAAATTCATAAAATTTCAACTATATAAGTAAAGATAATTATCGTTTTTAAAAAGGTAAAAAATTAGTAGTAACATTTCTATCAGACGGTTTTAATCTATAATAGTTCAATTTTATTAGTTGTTGTAGTTATTGTTGTCCGTGAACTTTTTTGCATTTTCTGCGCTGAATCCAAGGCCTCCATCATCATTGACATTGAAACATTTGTAGATGCATCGGATTTTAACAATACACCATGCAATTGATCAAAGAAAAACACACCGCTTCCTGCAATATTCGGTTCGCTAAAAGTATAAGTAACTCCTTTATCTTTAACCGTATTTTCTCCGGTCCAGGTTATTGAAAGTTCCGCATTAACCTTTGCAATGTTCGAAGTATCTGTTTTTGCCAAATCTTTTAAACGGTAAGTTGCAGTGTTTTGAATTTGAAAAGAAGCAAAGTTGGAAGGATAACTAAATTGCCAAGATGAATCTATTCCAACCGGTTTCTCGGAAAGAATTTTAAATAACTGCTGAATCAAAGGTATAATGCTTCCGTTAACAAGGGCATCTTTCATATTTTTTTTTGTTTTTGAAGAAAGGGTATCCGGTGCATGTTGAATTTCCAAGACGTTTTTGAAAATTTTATCGATATCATTTGCCCCTATAATTTTACCAATCGGATTAAGCTGTATTGTAAAAGGGGTTTTCTTTATCGATTCATATTCTAGAAATTTCAATCTCTCTCTTGAACTGTAGATATATTTAGAATCGTAAACAATTTCTTGTCCGTTTACATTTGCTTTGGTATATATTTTACTAATATAAACACCGATTAAAGCTATAGAATCCTTACTTATATCTTTAACATTCAGGTTAATTGTGTATTGAATTGTCTGATTCATTTTGGAGGAAATGGTAGTATCGGTTTTAAGCGTTTCATTAGTTTCAGTTATAGTTGTAATTCTATACTTGTACTTATCACCTTTCTTGAATTTATAACGAAGCAAATATACCGGTGCCGTTTTAGAAGTAGTTTGAAGAGTTTTTGTTTCCTTTGCTTTTTGTTCAACTTTCTTTTGATTGTTGCTGCATCCTGAAATAAGTAACAATGACAATAATGTTATACCAATAAATCTCATCGGTTCTCCTTACTGCTTAGTTGTAAAGTAAATATTTTTTTCTAAGTTTAATAAACTCGTTTAATTTCGGATTCCATGCAGAAATAATTTCTTTCGGTTCTTTACCCGCTTTTAGCATTTGAGATAATTTTGAACTTCCGTATAGTTTATCAAGCCATTTTGTCTTTAATTTGAATTTCCCGGAATAAATTTTGTTCAGAGCGTATAATAGTTTTACTCCGAGTTTAACGGGCTCAAATATGTTCTTATCCGTTATAACAATTTTCAATCCGAAACAACTTATCCCTTTATATTTGGGTCGCATTGACATATGCGGAATACTTTTGGGAGTGAACATTGCCGGATAAAACTGTACACCTCTAATATCTAAAAGTTTGAGCTGATTTAATAGTTGTGTTGAATTAATAAAAGGTGCTCCGAAAAATATAAACGGCTGATATGTTCCGCGCCCTTCGGAAATATTTGTTCCTTCCAATAAGCACATCCCCGGGTAAACTAATTCAGCATCCGGACTTACAATATTAGGGGAAGGTTTTATCCATTTAATTCCGCAATCATCCAAAAAGTATTTCCGCTTCCAATATTTCATTTTTACTACTGTTAGGTCTGCTTTTCGTTTGGTTTTTAAAAAATCTGAATTGTTAAATAATTTAGCAATCTCTCCAATTGTCATTCCGTGCATGATCGGTATGGGCGCAATTCCTACAAACGACTGAAAAGATGTATCAAGAACAGGACCCTCAACCTTATTTCCGCTAACCGGATTGGGCCTATCGAGCACAATAAACTTAATATTATTTTCTGCAGCCGATTGCAGAGCATAATAAAGTGTGGAAATGTAAGTATAATATCTTGCCCCGATATCCTGAATATCAAAAAGTAAGACATCAATATTTTTTAACATCCCCGGTGTTGGTTTTCGTACTTTTCCATAAAGTGAATATACCGGTAATCCCGTTGCCGAATCAATTATTTGACCGATTTTAACACCATTAGGAACATTTCCGCGGAATCCGTGTTCAGGGCTAAAGATTGCAGCTAAGTTGACGTTAGGAATTTTAATTAGCGTATCAACTATATTTGTCCCGTTACTTAAACTACCGCTCTGATTTGTTATAATTCCGATCCGTTTATTCTTAATTAGATTAAATTGTTCTGAAAGAATTTGTTCATCACCAAGAACAACTTTTTTATTTTTCACGGCTGAAGGTTCATTCAGGCATGAAGATAAAAATATTATTATAAGTAATAAAGTTAATTTTAGCTTAATCATTTTTTAATTTAATTTTAATATTATTATAAGCAAGACTAAAAGAAGCTAAGGTAAGTCCGTCCCAAATTTTGTTACCAGTAATCAAATTCTGTAATTGTTCAAAAGTAAAATACAGGGTTTCCATTCCTTCTTCAGTGGCATCTTTAGGCAGGGGATCATAAAACAAACCGGTAGCAATATATAATTTACACATTTCATCGCTTGCACCGGTATAAGGAGAAAACTCACCGATATATTCAAGTAGGTTAGCAGTAAAACCTGTTTCCTCGCGCAATTCTTTTAGTGCATTTTCTTTCGGAGGAAGTTTTGAACCGTTAAGTCCGCAAGGGAATTCCAAGCTGTCTTTTTGATTGAGATAACGGAATTGTTTTACAAGAATAATTTTATTTTCGGATGTTATAGGAATAATCATTGTGGAGCCATTGGTGTGAACGTAATGGTATTCTCCTTTGGCTCCATTCTCAATTACAAAATTATCTAAGTTATAACTCCAGTGGTCATTGGTAAAAATAGTTTTTTGACTAAACTTTGTCCACTTTTTAGTAGCCATTAAAATCCGTTGTTTTCCAGAAGTTCTTTTCTGGAGAAAAAGTGTGAGATTTCAATTGCGGCATTTTCATTCGAATCCGATCCGTGCACAATATTGCGTTCTATGCTTTCGGCAAACATTTTTCTAATTGTACCTTCTTCGGCGTTTTCGGGATTTGTAGCTCCAATTAATTTTCTAAAATCCTCAACGGCATTTTCTTTTTCCAATGCAATCGGTACACAAGGTCCTGATGTCATATACATAATAAGGTCGTTAAAAAACGGTCTTTCTTGATGTACTTCATAAAAACCGCCGGCCGAATCTTTGTTTAATCTAACCATTTTCATCGCAAGTATTTTAAATCCCGCTTCATTTATTTTAGAAACTACTTGACCAATAAGATTTTTTTCAACACAGTCAGGTTTAAGTATAGCTAATGTTCTGTTATTCAAATTATTCCTCCAAAATTAAATCTGTTTAATACTTACTTAATATTTATAGATTTTCGCTGCTTACTCCATTTATTCAGCAGCGCTATCGAAAAGCTAAGAAATACAATAAATCCAATAACGGCAAAGATAATTTTCCAAAGTTCACCTTTTGAAAGAGTGTTTATCAGAACAACAAAACTAAACAATGTCATGGCTGAATTTAGAACCAAAATTATTGCAGTTTTATTTCTCTTTGTCATTATAAATTTAACAAGACAAAATAATTAAGTAAAAATTATTTAACTTTTACTTTCCTTCTTTTTGTGTTCACTTTAGGAGCAGTTTTTTTAGTGTTTTTTTCTTCTAAAGCTTTTTTCATAGTTATACCTATTTCAGCCGGGCTGATTGAGACATGAATTCCTGCTCTTTTTAAAGCTTTAATTTTTTCATCTGCTGTTCCTTTGCCGCCTGAAATTATAGCGCCTGCATGACCCATTCGTCTTCCGGGAGGTGCGGTTCTTCCGGCTATAAATCCCACCACCGGTTTATCGACATATTTTTTTATGTATTTAGCAGCTTCTTCTTCCGCCGATCCGCCGATTTCACCAATCATAACAATTCCTTCTGTACCGGGATCTTCGTTGAAAAGTTTTATAATGTCAATGAATTGAGAACCTATAATCGGATCGCCACCAATTCCTATACAAGTTGATTGTCCAATTTTAAGATCGGATAATTGTTTTACTGCTTCATAAGTTAAGGTACCGCTGCGCGATATTACACCAATTTTACCTTTTCGATGAATGAATCCGGGCATAATTCCTATTTTAGCTTTGCCGGGGGAAATAATTCCGGGGCAGTTAGGACCAATCAATCTAACATCTTTATCACGAATAGTATCGTAAACCTTAACCATATCCTTTGTAGGAATGCCTTCGGTAATACAAACAATAAGTTTTACCCCTGAGTTAGCAGCTTCTAAAATTGCGTCTGCAGCAAACGGAGGCGGGACAAAAATAGCAGAAGCATTTGCTTTTTCATGTTTAACAGCATCGGCAACGGTATTATAAACCGGCACGCCGAGATGTTTTTTACCGCCTTTACCGGGCGTGACTCCTGCAACAACTTTAGTTCCATACTCAATCATTTGACTTGTATGAAAAGAACCTTCACTACCTGTAATGCCTTGAACTACAACACGAGTTCGTTTGTCAAGAAGAATACTCATTTTAGTTTCCTTTTGAATTAATAGATTAGCAAAATTTCAACTACAAAACTTAACAAAATTTCTTTGAAAGTATTTAATAAATTTTTGTTTTATAGCAGAAAGTAAAATTATTTTCGTTGGGTCTAATCAATATTTTATCAAATGTAAGGCGCATGTTTTGCTTATTCACGCTATTTTCCATTTCCACTAAAATCTTACTCCCGTTTTCTTTTTGGAAACGGACGGTCTGCCAGCCTAAAAACATTTGGGCGCCGTTCTCTTGTAAT
>CBEVZC010000031.1:0-26678 GCA_965554225.1 uncultured bacterium
TATTTTTTTAAAATTTTTTAGCTAATTATTACTAAAGAATTTTCTAAAAAATATAAATTTAATTATAATAGGATAACAATCCGTAGTCAAAAATCAAGATGGGGTAGTTGTTCAAGTAAAAATAATCTTTCTTTTAATTATAAACTTATGTATTTTAATAATAAGATAATTGATTATGTAATTATTCATGAACTCTGTCATCTTAGAGAAATGAATCATTCAAAAGAATTTTGGAGAATTGTAGAAGGTATAATGCCTGATTACAAAATATACAAACAACAACTTAGGTCATTTTTTAACTAATTGGAAGGGAGAAACATTATGTCAAAAAATGTCAAATCCAAAAACGCTTTGGAATTATGGGAAAACCTTGCCAAGGCTTACGAAGTAGTGCGAAGAGCACATTCGAAACATCTTTATTCACACAAACTTACTGGTCCGCAATTCGGAGTTCTCGAAGTTCTTACGGAAAGAGGAAGCATTCCTTTGAAAAGAATTAGCGAGCAAATGAATGTTACCGGTGCTAATATTACATGTGTTATCGATAATCTGGAAAAAGAAGACTTGGTAAAAAGAGTTCCTTCAAAAACAGACCGTCGTGTAATTAATGCTGAAATTACCGGTAAAGGAAAACAAAAATTAGGGAAGATTTTCCCTGAGCATGTTAAAAACATTCAAGAATTTGCCGGTAAGCTAAGTGAAAACGAACAAAAACAATTGACCAAATTGTTAAACAAATTGGCACACTAAGGATTTTGCTTTTGCAGTACTAAAGCAATCCATTCATTCAATTGTTTAGTTCCAAGTGTTCTGAAGTGAAGTTTTTCAAAACTTTGTTTCATTTGGTCTTTATCCTGAATTAGTATTCCGGATAAAATTAAAAGACCGTTATTTATTAAGTGGTGCGCAAGTTCTTCTTTTATTGTAAGCAAAACGGATTTATTAATATTTGCTAATATTAAATCGAATTCAGTTTCGGAAATATTTTGGATTTCAGAATTTAATACTTCTATTTTATCCGAGACTTTATTTTTTTTCACGTTTTCGTTACCATTGATGTAACACCATTCATCATTGTCTATTGCAAGAACTTGCTGTGCCCCTAATTTAGCGGCGGCTATCGATAGAACCGCAGTCCCGCTCCCAACATCTAATACTTTTTGTTTGCCCGGCACATATTTTTCAAGCAATGTTAAAATTAATTTTGTGGTTTCATGCATTCCCGTTCCGAAAGACATTTTAGGGTCTATTGTAATAACAACTTTATTCTCCTTGGGCACATAATCTTTAAACGAAGGTTTAATTACAAGTTTTTTCGTTACTTCAATAATGCTTAAATTTTTTTCCCATTCTTTGTTCCAATTTTTACCCTTTATAAATCGTTCTTCAATTTTAAATGATTCAATTAAATTATGAGCTTTCAGTGTAGAAAAAAGATCAGTTATCGTATTGAGTGTTATTTCCGAATTATCTGCCACAAAAACTAAAAGCGAATCTTCTAATTCCTGAATTCCTGTGATTTCAAGATTCCATAGAAGTCCGGATATTAAATCGGAATTAAACGGTTCCGTAGTTATTCTAAATTGCCTAAAATTTTTCATACAAATTACTTCTACTTATTTTGGGAGGAAATCTCTTAAAAATATAGAAAAACTAAATTATAAATTTGCTTCGGATAAGATTTCGCAAATCTTATCTTGGAAATATCTTGCTACGCGTGCACTTACAACAAAATTTTCCATCATTATGGAAAAAACTATGTCATGTGAATTTTTAGAAGTCAAATATCCCGAAAGAGCACTAACGCCACTCAAAGTTCCTGTCTTTGCGTGAACATTATTGATTGCAAGAGAGTTTTGCATTCTGTTTTCAAGCGTCCCGTCAACTCCAGCTTCCGGGAAAGAATCGTATAGAATTTGATATTTATCGGGATAATTTTTATAAATATATTTTAGAATTGACAGCAGAAGTTCTGATGAAACCAAATTATAACGTGATACACCTGAACCGTCCGCAAATCTGTAATTTTCCGGGTCTAATCCAACTAAAGTAACTAAGCTATCCAAAACTTTAATTCCGTTTTCTGCAGTTGCCGGTTTCCCATAAAATTTATAAGCTAACGCCCGTAGCGTCATTTCGGCGCTTAAATTATCACTAGTTTTATTTAGGTTGAAAATAACATCACCAAATTTCCGTTTGAACGTAAAAATATGATGTGCGTAAACCGGTAAAGAAGCTGTATCGACCAAACCTTCGAATGAGATTCCGTTTTTTCTTAATGCTTCTTCCGTTAAGTTCAAAAAGTATTTTTCGGGATGTACAAGATTAATACCAACAGTATCCGGCTTTGCATTGTGCGAAAGGGTCCCGGAAACTATCAAATCGTTACTTCTGTTAATCCAATCTCTCGTAACTGTTAAATCCGATGTGTCTTCTTTAATGGTAACGGATGTATTAGTCAAATTAAAGTATTTAGAATTTGGGATAAGTGATACAGTCGCCGGTTGCCCGATTAGAGAAGGTTGATAAGCAATTTTAACTGCAGCATCATTTATTATTAACGGAGTCATGTAAGGAAAATCTGTGCTTGGATCGTCGTCCCACATCCAGCCGTTACCCCAGAATAAAGAATCGAACAAAGATACATCGCCATATATATTACCTCTAATTTCGTTAATACCAAAATCTTTAATTGACCTTATGAGCGAGTCCAAATCATCTGAGGTAAAATCAGGGTCTCCCCCTCCAACTACGTAAAGATCACCGTAACAGATAGAATCCATTACTAGTCCCGAATAATAAACAGATGTATTAAAGGTGTACAATGTATCTAAAAATAATAATGCTGAGGTTGTTGTAACTATCTTCATATTGGAAGCTGGGTTGAGAAGTTTTTTCTCATTTAGTTGATAGACTGTGTCGCCGGCAGTTAAATCGTAAATATCTAAAGATAAAACTGTAGACTTAAAAAAATCTTCTTTTGCTAAAGAATCAAGCTTGGTTTGTACTTTTAACGAGTCCTGTGCAAAAATTAGTGTGCTGAAAAAGAAAAAGAGCGATAAAATTTTAATTATTTTCATACAATACTTTCATTCTTAATAATTTAGGAAAAATAGGGACGTTCTCTAAAATTTACTCCAATCTCATTTTCAACAAAATTCCTTGCTTTTTCAATATCAATTTGGCTCATTCCAACAACAGTTAATGTAACCTTTGAATATTGTTTTGCTGATTTGGCAAAAGCAACCATCTCATCAAACATTTCCGGTTCAACCCTCATAATTTTGGCGTATTGTTCGGGATCGGAAGAATTCAAGCTAATTGAAACACTATCGATTAAATCTTTAAGTTCGGGAGTTATATCGCGTTTATTTATCACATTTCCGTGTCCGTCCGTATCCAATCTTGTTCGTCCGCCGTTTTGTTTTACATACTTTGCCACTTCTTTTACAACTTCCCAGCGGATAGTCGGTTCGCCGTAACCACAGAAAACAATTTCGTTGTATTCTTTAGGATCTCCAATTTCCTTAATAAATTCATTTGCGCTTGGTTCTTCCGATTTGCTCATTTTCAAATTATAACCGTTAAGCACAGCTTCACCTTTCCTGTCGCAGAATATGCAATCCGAATCACAGCGGTTTGTAACATTAATATAAAGATTCTTACCGATTTGATATGTAATGCTTAATTTTGATTTTTCACCTATTCCAAATAATTTATAGGCATTGTATGAAGTAGTGCGTGCAACATCTTCGGTCCTTATATTTTTTAATTCCGCAATTTTCTCAGCTATTAACGGAACGTAAGATGGTTCATTCCTTTTGCCGCGATGGGGAACCGGAGTTAAAAACGGCGAATCGGTTTCGAGCAATAAATCTTCGACGCTAACGTTATCAAGAACTTTCCTAACGTTATCCGCATTCTTAAAAGTTATATTTCCGGTAAAGGAAACAAAATGCCCCATTTCAATAAGTTCTCTAGCTTCGTTTGCAGAACCGGCAAAGCAATGAAACTGCGCTTTTAATTCGCTCTCTTTATATTCACGGAAAATTTCCATTAAATCGGAACTTGCTTCACGGTTATGAACGATAATAGGTAATTTAAGTTTTAACGCAAGATCAATCTGCTTTTTGAATGCACTAATTTGAATTTCTTTTGGAGAGAAATCATAATAATAATCAAGACCTATTTCGCCAATAGCAGCTACTTTCGGATGTGTTGTCAGTTCCTCAATCTTTTCAATTAAAGAATCATCCCATTCTTTTGTGTCTTGCGGATGCACACCAACAGCTGCATAAATAAAATCATATTTTTCCGCCAGCTGTACTGCTTCGGCAGATGTGGCTAAATTTGTACCCGGTACTAATATATAATCAACACCGTTTGCTTTTGCGCGGTTAATAACTTCATCTAAATCTCCGTTAAAATTAGGGTAGAAAAGATGAGCATGAGAATCTATATACATTTATCGAATTTCTCCTTCCGAATAAGTATGAATTAGAATAAGAATTGCAAATTTAACGAAATATTTCTTATTGGGGAAATATTACCTATCATTTCTACATAATTATAATTTAATGCGTTGTTTAGATTTAGGAATAAATTTGCAGGGATATCAAAAGAATAAAAGTTTACACCGGCTCTTAAATCCAGCACAAAAACTTCAACGCGTTTATTTCCATCGGGAACAAGTCCTAACTTTACTAGATCAAAATCAATTTGTTCAACTTTGCTCCAGTATCTAAAGTCAATTCCTAAAGAAAATATTCCGGGTGTGTACTCGGCTTTTAAGTACACTATATGACGGGGACGATATTTTAATGCCTGGTGTTTAAGTAAATTCCTTGTCCATAGATAAGTATAACCGATTGATGATTGAAAATTATATCCGGGATTGTTGTATTTAATAATTAATTCCGAGCCTTGAATTCTTGCTCTGGTTACATTTTCAAAAATAACTTCACCATCATTTATGTCAATTGTGGGTTCAATTAAATTATAATAATCACTTTGAAATACGGCGGCATCTATATTCAAATTATTTAGCAGTGAATGATTTACTCCGAGTTCATAAGAATAATTATGTTCAGATTTCAAATTGGGATTAGGTTTAACGGTAATTCCGCTGGTAATTGTTGATGTGAATGTTTCTGCTAAAGACGGCGCCCTGAACCCTCTTTCCGCACTGGCACGGAGATATGTTTTTGTGTTTAATCTATAATTCAAACCGAATTTTGGTGAAAGTGAATTTTCTGCTTCCAGAGTTTTTAATCTGCTGTAATCGTATCTTATTCCCACTGAAATTCTTAGCGGGAAATTAAATTTATATTCCAATTGAGAATAAATAGCAAAAACATCAGAAGTGGGATTCTCGAAAATATTGGATTTAACAATCCCTGCATTTCCTTCCATACCGGAGACAAGATAAGTGCTGTTTGAAAATTGGTAGTTGGACTGCAGTTCAAGTCTAAATAAATTTGAACTTGATCTGTTTGAACTTTCGGAATCATCCTTCCAGAAAGACCGGTATAAGCTTCCTTTCAATTTAAATGATAAAGATTTATTGTATCTTAAATTATAAATTGATCCGAATAAAAATCTTTCCGAGTGAACAATTTGTCCAATACCGCTAAGAGGTGGAATTAAGGCATCTCTTGAGCTTTTCCAGTAATCGAACGTTGCTTTATCTCTAACAAAGCCCGTAGCAAAAAAAGATAAATCAGATTTGCTGCTAAATTTATACTGCATTTTCAAATAACCCGAGTATCTATTCTGCCAATCGTTTTCCCGGTAGCTCATATCTTCCGTTCTTGATAGAGAAAAAGAAACACCGAGCTTGCCGAATTTATTTGTATGTCCTAAAGTAATTCCGTTGTAAGTCCTTGTTTTATCGGACCAGTCCCATTCTTTGTGTGCCGGTTTGCCGTAAACTCCCAAATACGATTTAACAAATGTCATTGGTTTTGAAGCGATGCCTTTAGTAATAATATTGATAACGCCGCCAATGGCTGTAGAACCGTAAAGTGAACTGGCTGCTCCTTTAATAATTTCAACCCGCTGAACATCGGTTATGGGGACGAGTTCCCAAATTATTTCGCCTGTATCACCGGTGTAGACGGGAATACCATCTATTGCAACCAATACTCTGCTGCCGGCTCCTCTGCTATATCCGCTGGAACCGCGAATACTAACTTGATCCAATGTAATATTTACACCCGGCGCATATCTCAATAAATCGTCGATTTTTGTGAAATTTTTCTTCGCGATTATATCGTTTCCAATCACTTCCGCACTTACCGGTAATTCCAAGAGTTTCTGTTTATGCTTGCCGGCAGTAACAACAATTTGATCAATTTTAATAATAGATTTTTTAAGTTTAATTTTGATGTGAAAATTAGAATTGTTAATTGGAAACTTATGAATAAATTTTTGGTAACCAATCATCGAAACTTCTAAAGTATAGTAGCCGTTTTTAAGATTGAGAATAAAAAATTTTCCTTCATTGTCTGTTGCCGTACCTATTGAAAGTTCTTTAATAATTACATTTGCGCCGACTAAAGGAAAGTTGTTTTTATCGCTGACTGTTCCGCTGACGTTAAAGGATTGTGCGAAAGATGAACTAAGCGGGACTAAAAATACAACGAATACACCGAATATGATTTTCTTAAACTTCATCAATTATCTGCCTCCGGGCGGTTGTGGAGGGGGATTGTTAAAATCGCATATTATATCAATGTTTTCGATAAAGCTGTTTTCCGGTATAATAAGTTTAGCCGGAGTCTCCGTCCCATTTTTATAAATACCGGCAATCACCCAGTCTTTCCGCTCGAGTGAAATAGTTTCCTTTGCAGATTGTGCGACAGCCAAGTATTGATAAACACCGGGCGCAACCTTACCGAATAAAGAATTTTCTAATGTGTTATATTTGAACGATTTTGTACCGTAAGGGATTTGTGTACTGACGTACTGTAAATTTTCAGCGCTAAAATCGGAGCTGTCCAAAAGAGGGTTCTTGAAAAGGACTATTATTGTCTGCTTAATACTATCGGGCCAATTACCTATAAAGGTTATTGTACCGCTAAAACCCGGCTGCTGTAGTCCGGGCTCTATTCCGCCGTTGCATTGGACCAATACAAAAATTAAGAGTGATATTGATAAAAATTTTCTCATTGCTGAAAAAATTAAATAATTTCTCCAATTATAAATGCTTTTTCGTTTAGAGATGAAGAAACAGCTATTATCCGCTCCACATTATTTTTATTTGTAATTGCTGCCAAACCTATTCCCATGTTAAATACATTTCTCATCTCACTATTACTAATATTCCCGACATCTTGAATTAATTTGAAGATTTCCGGAACTTTCCACTTTCCCCAAGTAATATTAACATTAAGATTTTTGGGAACCACTCGTTTCGTATTACCCATTATTCCGCCGCCTGTTATATGGGAGAAAGCGTTTACAAGGTTTTCCGCAGTCAGTTTTTTTATTAAATTCAAATAAGATTTGTGAATTTTAAGTAATTCGGTACCAATAGAATTTTCCAAATTATTTGGTTTATCATTTACCCCGTATTTCTTAAGTAGAACTTCCCTTGCTAAAGAATATCCATTTGTATGCAGACCAGTTGACGGGAACCCGATAAGAACATCATTTTTTTGAACTTTACTGCCGTCAATAATTTTCTCTTTTTCAACAATCCCTACAATTGTACCTGAAATATCATAATCTTCTTCGGAATAAAGTCCCGGCATTTCCGCAGTTTCTCCACCGATTAGTGAAACTCCGTTTTGTTTTGCCGCAATTGCAAAACCTTGAATAATTTCTTCTGCAATATTCGGCTTCAACTTTCCGAAGGCTAAATAATCCATAAAGTAAAGAGGTGTTGCTCCGCAGACGGCAATATCATTAACGCAGTGGTTTACAAGATCTTGACCAATTGTGTTGTGCTTATTCATATTTATTGCAATTTTTAATTTTGTACCAACACCGTCAACACTTGACACAAGAACCGGGTTATTATATTTTTTTAGATCAAGTTCGTAAAATGCTCCGAAATGCCCAATCCCCGTAAGGACATTCGAAGAAAAAGTTGATTTTGCAATCGATTTAATTCTGTTTACCGTTTCTTCGCCGTGTTTTAGACTGACGCCTGCTTTTTCATAAGTTGAATTCAAGTTTAGTTTGTCCTGTGTGATTATTTTGTAATTCTATTTGGCTAAGAAGTAAAAATAACAAGATAATTATAAAGTTACTTATGAGTTTAATGTTAAGGAAAAAATTATCGAAGAGGGAATTATTTTTCCGAATCATATAAGTGAGCATAGCGGATCGGGAGATTCGCTTTGATTAGATCCAGCAGACTGATTCTAAAATTTTTTTTAGAGTGGTTCAGCTAATATTCCGGCTTTAATTTTTTACTTCTTTTTCTTTTTAGGACGCAAAGAATTCGGGTGAATAAATACTCTTTTCCCTATATTCTTATAATCAAAATAGGTCCCCGGATTCAGCGAAGACGTAACTATAATTCTTTTAGTATTCATGTAAGCCGATACAGTGATAGGTTTACCATTTTCACTGCTTATAGTTAAACTATAGACAGGATTATTTAGTTTAGTTGTATCAACATCGTCTAAAAATTGTGTGCTGCTTATACGCGAGAGTTTAGTAAGATATTGAGCTGTTTCAGCCGAATCGATTTTAAAATTATCCGCACTCCATTTTCCATTAACTTTTACAATTTGGAAAGAGCTGTCTGCCGGATAATTAAATACTAATTTATTCCATTCAGCTGTATTACCTTTTATTACGGTTCCGTCTCTAAAGTTATCCGCTTTTGTGTTAAATGTCATTGCTAAAAAACCATCTACTTCGTAAACATCGTTATCGTTGTTCAATCTTACGAAAGTTGACATACTTCTTGGCTGATGGAAAGAAAATTTACCGATTATAATATCAAGGGATTTTTTACTTCCTTCGTTAATCACAACTCTTGAACCGGTTGAATCCACCTCAAGAGAATGCCACTGCTTTTTTTCGCGCGAGGCTAAACGTTTTGGTTTGATTGCAATTATTTGTCTGAATAAATTCTTTATTTTTTCTCCGGGTACACGAACGTATTTATTGTTTGATATTCTAACTTTCCAATTGCCGGATTCCTTTGTAAGCTCTACCGGCTCATTCTTATGAGATTTTGGATAGATAGTTATTTGCGTTGCCTTAGATGTATCAATGTTAACAAGGTTAGCCCGGAATGATCTTTCGTGTTTTCCGGAATTAGTGAAGTACATTAATGCAACAATTACCAAAAGTAAAATAAAAATAATTCCCAGAGTTTTATTTGATTTAGACATAGCGAGTGTTCTTTAATTTTTCTTTAATACTTTTTCTTCTTTGAAATCTAAATGTGCCGTAAATCAGAATTAATAAAATAGGCAGTAGAAAATTTAGATATTTTAATAAAGTTTTTGTGCTTGCTTCCAAACTTGGGTCAATTGGTCTTGAAGTTACACCTTTTGTTCTCAGTGCAATAAGTCCGGTATCGTCCGAAAGCCAATCGATTGCATTAACCATTAGACTTATATTATCAGGCTGTAGTCTTTGTGCTTGCTGCCCTTTACCGTTTACAACAAAATCACCGTCGGAAAACACAACCATTTTAGTAATTGTATTATTTTCTAATTTTCCATCCAAAGCAACGGTAACGGGAATATCGGAGATATTAAAATCAACTGCTCCCCATTGTTTTTGTATGTTAAAATAAACCGGTAAATCTTCAACACCGGATTTATCTGATGATGTAGCTATCGGAATTATTGAAATAGTTGTATCTTTTGGCTCAATGTTTATTTGACTGGCGAAAGGCATCATTACTGCTTCAAGTCCCTTTGTAATAGGATGATCGGCAAAATTATTGATAATAGGTAAATAAGGAAAACTGACGGGAGTATTCATAACGAACATTCCTTGTTTCTGTCTTACCATAACGTTGCTGCAATGCGCATCAACAACAAAATTGGGTTTTACTTCTACACCAAATTTTTTCAGCCAATTACTTAAGCCGGTGTAAACTTTTTCACCTTGGTTTTTTGAGAAATCTCCTTTTACTGTATTCAAAGCTACCAACAAGCGTCCGCCGCGGCCGACAAAATCATCAAGATATTTAAAATAATTCGGATTGATTGTATCGGCTGGGGCAACAATTGCTAAAGTTTTATAATCCGAAGGAACGCCGGAAGTATCTGTAAAAGTAATGGGTTTAACATCATACATAACCGAAAGCGATTTATGCAACTGCGGCATTTCATCCAAAGCGGGTTCGCCGTTTCCCTGCAGAAGTGCAATTTTTAATTTAGATTTCATAGAAAGCTTCTTAATGCTTGTAGAAAGAGCATATTCCATGGCAGCGCCCGGTTGAATAAATGGAATCACATCTTTTTTATCTCCCATTTGAACTAAAGCGCCAAGATATGCTTTTTGCTGTTTTACTTGATCTTTCTCTCGCACGTTTATCATAATCGGCTGAATACCGCTTTTTTGGGCTTTAATTTCCTGTTCCTGGTTTTCATTAGGATTTATAAATTCGTAAACAACATTTCCATTTGAGGAATTATTATATTCAATTAAAAGATCTTTAAAATCATCTCTTACCTGCTGAATATTGGGCGGTAAGTTTTCCGAAAAATATGCTGTTACAGTAACCGGTTCATCAAGCGATTTGAGAATGTCTTTTGTTGCGCTGCTTAAGCTATATCTTTGGTCGGCAGTAAAATCCCATCTGAAGAAGAAACGGTCAGAAATTAAATTCACAAGAAGAAGTATTCCGAAAATCAATAAAATTGTTGTTTGTATTTTTTTTCTTGTAAGCATAGTTCTTTACTCTACTATATTTCTTTTTGCAAGTGACATTTCGGCAAGTAACAAACCGAAATAGGATAATGATAAAAAGTAAATTATGTCTCTGGAATCTATAACCCCTCGTGAAATAGAATCGTAATGAGTAGATAGATCGAGATAATTAAATAATAATGCTGTTTGACCTGTAAAATTATTTGCTAAAACGTTAAAAATTATTAGAAAGAATACACCGATAAACAGCGCTAATAAGAATGCCACTATTTGGTTATTAGTAATGCTGCTGGCGAATAAACCAATACTGATAAACGTCATACTTACCAAGAGCATTCCCAGATAACCGCTCCATACAGTACCGCTGTCTACATGACCAATAAAAAGTAAGGTTACGTAGTAGGGGAGCGTTAGAACTAGTGCAATTAGTATTAGCAGGAAGCTGGCTAAAAATTTTCCTAAAACAAATTCCCAGTCGGAAATTGGTTTTGTTAACATTAATTCGATTGTACCACTTCGTTTTTCTTCCGCAATCATGCGCATTGTAAGAGCAGGAATGAAGAAGAAGAGCGTCCAGTAAGCAATAGAAAAAAACGGTTGCAAGGTAGCTTGACCGATAAAGAAAATATCCGAGCCGAACAACCAAGTGAAAAATCCGCTAAGTCCTAAAAAAACTACAAGCAAAATGTAAGCGGTTAGTGAATCGAAAAATGATCTAAGTTCTTTTACGGCAATTATCCAAACAGATTTCATTGTATTTTTAATTTGTTGTTAAATCTCTGAATATGTCTTCTAATTTTGTTTCAATCGGAGTAAGCTCTGTTAAAATCCAATTGTTTTGAACACACAGGTTAAATATTGACCTTTTAGAAGAGGCATTCTCTTTGCTGTTGATTAGAAAAGAAAATTCCGCATCCATTATCGGATCAACCATCGCAACAGTGTCTAAACTTTGAATTGCGGTTATAACTTCGTCCTTGCTTCTGGCTTCCATTACTTGTACGCGCAGCACTTCTTGTCCGTGAGCTTGCTTTCTTAAAGTTTCCGCGGTTCCGTCGGCAACAATTTTGCCGTCGTTAATTATCAAAATTCTATCGGATGTAGCTTCTACTTCCGGTAAGATATGAGTGCTGAGAATAACGGTTTTTTCCCGACCCAATTCGCGGATCAATTTTCTAATTTCAACTATTTGGTTAGGATCTAAACCGGTTGTCGGCTCATCCAATATTAAGATTTCCGGATCATGAATCATTGCCTGAGCAAGTCCAACTCTCTGTTTATATCCTTTAGATAACTCGCCTATTTTTTTATGTTTTTCAACATCAAGTCCGCAGACTTTTACCATTTCAACAATTCTGTCCGGAATTTTTGATTTCGGAACTCCTTGTAATTCGGCTACATAATCCAAATATTCCAATACCGGCATATCAAGATAAAGCGGATTGCTTTCAGGCAGATAACCGATACTTCTTTTAATTATTTCAGGATGCTCAATTACAGATTGACCGTTAACTTTTACATCTCCGTCGGATGGAGCCATGAAACAAGTGATAATTTTCATTGTAGTTGTTTTGCCTGCTCCGTTCGGACCAAGAAATCCGAGTATTTCGCCGGTTTTTACTTCAAATGAGATGTTGTTTACCGCACGTTGAGTGCCGTATTTTTTGGTGAGATTATTTACTACTATACTCATAAGATATTAAACCCATATTTTTACCGAGCCAAAATTAAAAAGTCAAAAAGTATTTTCCAAAGTTTTTATTTTGAAAAATCTCAATGACTTTGTACATATCAATTTAAAATAAAGTTTCAAAAAAAATTATTTTTTGAAACTTTATTTATTCCGCTCTCAGTTGCAACAATTACTTCACTTGTTAAGTTAATAAATAAACCGTGTTCAACTATTCCGGCGCGGTTTTCCAATTGCTTCGCTAATATTTCCGGTTTTTTAATTTGACCGAAATTCGTATCTATTATATAATTTCCTTCGTCGGTTATAAACGGTTTATTGTTTCCGTCCATTCTAAGCTTAGGTTCTCCACCAATAGATTCTAAGAACTGAATTTCTACGTTTACGGCAAAACGAATTACTTCAATTGGGACAGCCCATTTTGAACCGAGAACTTTTGATAATTTTGATTCATCAATAATTATTATTTCCTTATTGCTTGCTTGAGCTAAAACTTTTTCGCGAAGCAAAGCGCCGCCGCCGCCTTTTATCAAATTCAAGTTTTCGTCAACTTCATCGGCTCCGTCTATTGTAATATCTATTTCGGTATGCTGATCAAAAGTTGTGAGTGGTATTTTAAATTCCTTTGCCAAGTTTTCCGATTGGATGGAACTTGGAATTCCAACAATACTATTTAATTTGCCTTCTTGTAGTAACTCTCCGATTTTCTTAATTGCAAAGTAAGTCGTACTCCCTGTTCCTAGTCCTACGACCATACCGGATTTTACATATATAACAGCTTCTTCGGCAGCCGCTTTTTTAAGGTTCTCCATTACATACTCGTAATTATTGATGTTGGAAATTTATAAACCTAAAAGTGATATTCAAAATTTAATATCGTTTATGAAATATTAATCCGAGTAATTATCTTGTTATTGGAAGTCTGTATATTTAAATTTCATAGCTCTATAAATTTAATTTTTTGATTAATTGGAAAAAGAATTTTATGTCATTTAATAAAGTATATATAGAAACTTACGGATGCCAAATGAATGTTGCCGATTCCGAAATTGTAATGAGTATTTTGAAAGATAAGGGCTATAGTTTTACGGAATATTTAAGTGAAGCTAATGTTGTTCTGCTGAATACTTGCAGTGTTCGTGATAATGCCGAGCAGAGAATTTACGGTCGATTGGGCAATATTAAAAATATTAAGACTAAAAAAAATAATGTTGTTATTGGCATTCTCGGATGCATGGCAGAGCGGTTGAGAAAGGATTTGGTAACGGAAAAAAAGATTGTTGATCTGGTTGTCGGTCCTGACGAATATAGGAGGTTGCCGGAATTTATTGAAACTGCATTTGCCGGTGAAAAGGGAATTGGAGTAAAGCTTTCCAAAACGGAAACTTACGATGATATTATTCCTTATCGTGAAGACGGATTGAGCGCTTGGATTTCGGTCATGCGGGGATGCGATAAGTTTTGTACATTCTGCGTTGTGCCGTTTACGCGCGGCAGAGAGCGCAGCCGTAACCTCGATTCGATTGTTGAAGAAGTTAAACAGCTTTCGGAAAGAGGATTTAAGGAAGTTACTTTGCTCGGTCAAAATGTAAATTCTTATTTGGATAATGGCAGAGATTTTGCGGATTTATTAGCTGCGTGTGCTGTTGTAGACAGATCAATGCGCGTGAGATTTACAACTTCTCATCCTCAAGATTTATCCGATAAGTTGCTTTACACAATTGCAGAAAATTCAAATCTTTGTAATTACATTCATCTGCCGGTTCAATCCGGCTCCAATAGAATTTTAGAGCTGATGAATAGAACTTACACAATTGAACATTACTCAAACTTAATTGACAAAGCACGAAAAATTATTCCTGGTGTAAGTTTTTCTACGGATATAATTTCCGGTTTCCCGACCGAAACAAGAGAAGATCATGAAATGACTTTAAATATAATGAGACAAGTTAGATATGACGGAGCTTATATGTTTAAGTACTCACCAAGGGAAAATACAAAAGCGTATAAAATGGAAGACGATGTAACGGAAGAAGAAAAAACAAGAAGATTAAGTGAAATAATTGATGTGCAGCAAAAAATATCTTACGAAGTTAACCAAGAAATAATAGGGAATGAAGAGATAGTTCTGGTTGAAGGGGACAGCAGAAAATCCGATGAATTTTTAGCAGGCAGGACAGATACTAACAAAGTTGTAATATTTCCAAAGACCGAAGATGTTCAAAAGGGAGATTATGTTAAAGTAAAAATTTCGCGGGCAACTTCGGCAACTCTTTTTGCAGATGATTCAAGCAAAATTGAGATTAGTAAAGCTGAAAAGCAAATACATCAAACAGCTTGAATAAAACTTAAATAAATCTTATATTTTTCCCTATTGCTGAATAAATATTATAGTTGGATTAAAAATGAAATTGATTTATTTAATAGTATTTCTAATTTCCATCGGTCATATACAGGCTCAGCATGTAGATGCTGTTCCATATCTGAAAGCAATAGAAAACGGAAATATCCAAAAAGCAAAAACCGGATTAAGGATGTTAAAAACTTCAAATCCGGATAACCCCGATGTAGTATTTCTGGATGCTGTATTAACCGAAGACGGTTCTGCCGCACTTAAAAAATACTACAAAGTTTATACCGATTATCCAAAAAGCAAATTTGCAGATGCCTCCCTATATAGAATATTTTCTTATTATTTTGCACTGGGAATTTATAAAAAAGCAGAAAAATATTTAACTAAACTTAAAACAGAATACCCGGAATCTCATTATATAAGAACTGCGGACAGGCATTTACCGGATGAGAGTAATAGCACTGTTTTTCATGAAGTAAAAACTATTGCTTCTAAAAAGAAAGTTAAGCACACTAATTTATATACTGTTCAAGCCGGTGCATTTATTAATATTAATAATGCTGAAAGATTGGTGGGTACTTTTAAAAAGTCCGACTTGGATGCTTCCATTTCTTCCAAGGACGTGGGAGGTACGACTCTCAATATTGTTACGGTCGGGAAATATTCAGATAAGTCGGATGCCCAAGAATTGCTTAAGGCTCTTAAAAAGAACTATAAGTTAATCGGTCGAATTAAAAAAATAAATTAAATAAATATGCAGCTTATTTTCGTTGGAACCGGATCAGGCAGAACAAGTCTTAAAAGATTTCATTCATCAATTCTAATATCTTCTGAAAGTCATAATCTATTAATTGACGCTGGTGACAGTGTGGCGAAAGCTTTGCTGAACTTGGGTATTGATTTCAGTAACATAGATACTATTTTGTTTTCGCATTACCATGCCGATCATTTCGGAGGAATTGCTTCTCTCTTTACTCAGATGAAAATTGCCGGAAGAACAAAACCGCTAACTTTTGTTACACATAAACTGCTGATTGATGGGTTAAAAAACTTTATTAATTCAACATATATGTTTTTTGAAATTGCAGGATTTGATGTGAAAGTTATTGGATTTGAGTTTGATCAATCGTATAAGATTTCAGAAAGCATAAAATATATTCCTAGACAGAATCAGCACGTTAAACCCAAGAAAGAATTAACGAACACTGAACTTCCGTTTATATCTTCCAGCTTTTATTTTGAGGTTGAGAGTAAGAAAATTGTTTACACTTCCGATATCGGGAGTGAAGAAGACCTTTATCTTTTTCAAAACGTACAAGCGGATATTTTTATAACCGAGACGACTCACGTTGAGTTGGAGGGCATTTACAAAGCTAGCCAAATTTTAAAACCTGGCAAAATTTATCTTACTCACGTTGATGATACGGACGAAAAAAAAATACTGACATGGCACAAAAGTCTTGAAGATGTTGAGCGACAGAGATTTATAATTGCAGAAGACGGATTAATCTTAAAAGATTTTTAGATAAATTTAATTCAATATTTTCCCTTCTTAAAAAATTGGATTATTTATATTATCCTACCAATTCTACTTGCGAGTTATTATTTTTAATCATTCAAAATATTAAGTTCACAATAATGGATATAGAAAACTTCAAAAATAATTTTGGGATTGTAAGCAAGTCAAAAAAAATATGTGACTTGGTTGATATTGCAATGCAAGTCGCACAGTCGGATATTTCCGTGCTTATTTCCGGCGAAAGCGGAGTAGGAAAGGAAGTTTTTGCCCGCGCAATTCATAAAGCAAGCAAAAGAGCCGGCAAACCGTTGGTAAATGTAAATTGCGGAGCAATACCGGAAGGGATTTTGGAAAGCGAATTGTTCGGACATAAAAAAGGAGCCTTTACTGGCGCTGTTGATAATAGAAAGGGATATTTTGAAATTGCCGATGGTGGAACCCTTTTCCTTGATGAAATTGCAGAGATGCCTTTAACTACTCAAGTTAAATTGCTCAGAGTTTTGGAAACAAGCGAGTTTATGCCTATAGGCAGTGAGAGGGTTAAAAAAGTTGACGTTAGGATTATTGCTGCTTCTAATAAAGATTTGCAAAGGGAAGTAGATGCAAGAAGGTTCAGAAATGATCTTTATTTCAGACTAAAGGCTGTCACTTTAAATATTCCTCCATTGAGAGAACGCCGGGAAGATATTGGCATTTTAGCAGAATATTTTTTGAAAAGTTATGTTCAAAAAAATAATATTCCGATGCCGGAATTAACCAAAGATGCTTTTGAAATACTAAATAGTTATTATTGGCCGGGCAATGTGCGGGAGTTAAAAAATGCTGTTGAAAGCGCCGCTGCTCTTTCAAAAAACGGAATATTAACGGAAGAGACTTTCAGACCGCTTCTTACCGAGCCTCCTTTAATTGAAGAAAGCAGAAATCTTCCGGTTTATCTTCATAAATCTTTTGAAGCGGTTGATAATAAAATGATCTTAAGTGCGCTGATAGAAATTAAAAAAGATTTAAATGAACTGATTAATATTGCACATAAAAATGAATCGGAAGTTTCATCTATTAAACCTCAAAGCTCAATGTCTGTTTCGGAAGTAATTCCGTTAGATGAAGTTGAGAAAAAATCAATTGTGAATGCTTTAAAATTTACAAACGGTAATAAACGCAAAGCCGCAAAGCTGCTGAAATTGAGCGAGCGTACTTTGTATAGGAAAATAAAAGAATACGGATTATAATGATAATTGAAAAAAATAAAGAGCGTGCTGCAGATAAAACTCAAAAACAAAACATTAAAGATATGTATAAATTTAATATTGTAAGTTTTAAGAACCGGAATTTGTTTAAGAGTTTTCGTTCGGCTTTAATTGTATTGTTTTTACCTGTTTTACTACTAGTCAGCTGTTCATATTCTTTTACCGGCGCTTCCGTTCCGCCGCATCTGCATACAATTGCTATTCCTAATGCTATTGACAGAAGCGGTTCGGGCGAACCTGCATTACGGGACGATTTTACAAATGAGTTAATTCAGAAATTTATAAACGATAACTCTCTGCAGATAACCAATAAAACAAGTTCCGATGCAGTTTTAACTTGTACTATCATTTCTCTGCCGGACTCTCCGGTTGTTATTGCCGGCGGCGAAGACGTTACGAAAAGAAGGGTTACAATTAAAGTTAAAGCCGTTTATAAAGATCTTGTTAAAAGAAAAACTGTTTGGGATAAAACATTTTCCAATTACGGTGATTATGATAATAAAGGCGATATAACATCTGCTCGACAAGATGCTATAAAAACGGCAATAGATAGAGTAAGCGAAGATATCTTACTGGGCGTCGTTTCTAATTGGTGAGTTTCCCTTAACTATATCAATTATTTCAAAAAAAACTTATATTTAAAGTTCAATTTTAATGACATAAAAATAATATTTTTAGAAATTAGTAATTATTTACTGCCCTTATAGTTTTTGAGACTAATTAAATTTTTCCCGGCTAGTCTCATATTTAATTAAACAATCATACAAGGTTGCACAAATGGTAATGGACGAAATAGTTTTATTTGCATATATATTTTCTTTAACAGTTCTGCTTATCTTTGCCAGCCATGGCTTTATTATGCTTTACTATCATAGAAAGTATGAAAAGAATTCTCCAAAATCGGATAAATCTAAAGTTCATGGTCAAATCGTTACAATTCAACTTCCTATTTATAATGAATATTATGTTGTAGAACGGCTAATTAATAAAATTTGTGAAATCGATTATCCGAAAGATAAACTGGAGATTCAAGTTCTTGATGATTCTACTGATGAAACATACGATTTGGTAGCTTCTATTGTTAAAAAAATGGAAGAAGAAGGGTTTGATATAAAACATATTCATAGAACGGTAAGAACAGGTTTTAAAGCCGGAGCATTGAAAGAAGGCTTGCAAAAGGCAAAGGGTGAATTTATAGCAATTTTTGATGCTGATTTTGTACCTAAAAAAGATTTTCTTCAGAACACATTAAAATATTTTATAAAGCCGAATATCGGTATGGTTCAAACCAGATGGGAGCATTTAAATGAAGATTATTCAATTTTAACAAAAATACAAGCTCTGGCTTTAAATGGGCATTTTGTTATTGAACAACCTGTAAGAAATAAAGCCGGCTTCTTTATAAATTTTAACGGAACCGGCGGGGTTTGGAGAAAGGAATGTATTTTTGATGCGGGGAACTGGCATGCGGATACTATTACGGAAGATTTGGATTTGAGTTATCGGGCACAACTAAAAGGATGGAAGTTTGTATATCTGCGCGATATTACTACTCCGGCAGAATTACCTGCAGAAATGAATGCTTTAAAAGCGCAGCAATTCCGCTGGACAAAAGGCGCTATTGAAACGGCGAAAAAATTGCTGCCGCAAGTATGGAGATCAAAACTTCCGCTAAGGGTTAAGATACAATCTACTTTTCATCTTACAAACAATTTGGTCTTCCCTTTTATTTTGTTAGCCGGTATATTGAACGTACCGCTTGTATTTATTAAAAACAGCGGTCCGTACGACCCTTTCTTCAATTTTATGTCGATATTTGTTCTGGCTTTTATCAGCTCATTCTTATTTTATCTTTATGCCCAAAGAGATGTTGACAACAATTGGAGACAAAAGATGACGCTGTTTCCCTTGTTTATGGCGGGCAGTATGGGATTTGCGGTAAATAATTCCAGAGCAGTAATAGAGGGATTGCTGGATAGAAAAAGTGAATTTGTAAGAACTCCGAAATTTAAAATTATTAATCGTTCGGATTCTACAAGAAATAACAAATATTTATCTACGCTGAAAATGGATCCTTCTGCTTTTATTGAATTAATGATGGCGGTTTATTGTTTTATTGGTGTAGTAGCGTCAATTTATTTTATGGAAATTGCCGCACTCCCGTTTCATTTAATGTTTTTTTTAGGATTTAGTTCTGTTGCTGCTTTGTCTTTTAAACATGCTAAACTAAATAAAAATGCCGGCTAAAATGGATGCTTCTTCAGAAATCGGTAATACAGATAAGTTCGCTTTGATTTATGAATTTAATAAAGATTCTCCTCTATTTGCATATGTCGCACAAAAGGAATTGGAGAGCGGAAATTTTGAACGAGCTTTCGAAATTATTACCGATGGAATAAAAAAATATCCTGAATATCCTACCGCATATTTTATTTATTCGGATATTTTATATGCGCAAGGTAAAATATCCGAAGCTAAAGAGACCATTTCCAAAGGAGCCGACTTATTAATTTCCAAAGATACTTTTGAATTCTATATGAAAAAAATTCAAAGAGAAATTGATATAAACAATAATAAATCAAAGTTGGGAACGGAGAAAGATAAGACTGTGGATGAAAAATCCGATTTGGAAGAATTAGCAAAAAAATTAGATGCTGCAAAAATCGAGAATCAAGAGGTTAGTCAGCAAATTATAGATGAGCATAGAAAATTAAGCTCCCAAACACATAAAATTGTTTCCGAAACTCTCGCCGGAATATATTTTGACCAAGGTAATTGGCAGGAAGCTCTGGAAGTTTATAAAGAATTAATAAAACTTCGACCTCAGCGGGCTGAAATTTATCGAAATAAAATTAACATTATTGAAAATAAAATCGGTAAAAAGAAAAAGTAGTCTCTTCTGCTTTACCTAATGACCTTACTTTACTTCCAATGAGCATTTAAAATATTATCGACTTATCTTTCCATTTATGACAAAAATAAACTTGCAAAACTTGGGAGAAGAAAAGTTAGATCTTACTTTTTATCAAAGAAATGTTTTGGCTGTTGCTAAAGAATTATTAGGGAAAGTGTTTGTAAAAAAGGAAGATCATAAAATTCTTAGCGGTAAGATTGTAGAAGTTGAAGCTTACGAAGGGAAAACAGATCAAGCTTCTCATTCATATAAAGGCAAGACCAAAAGAAATGAAGTAATGTTTGAAGGGGGCGGGCTATTGTATGTATATTTTACTTATGGAGTTCATTTTTGTGCAAATATTGTAACGGGTAAAAAGGATGAAGGGAATGCAGTACTGATTAGAGGGATTGAACCGTTAACCGGTATTGAGACTATGGCAGAACGCAGGTTTGGGAGAACCAAATTGTTCGGCAAAGAAATTCTTAATTTAACTAACGGTCCGGGCAAAATTTGTCAAGCTTTTTCAATCGGTCGGGCGGAAAACGGGGAAGATTTGACGAACGGAAAAATTTATATTTTAAATAGACCGGGAATTAAAAAATCTCGGATAGTTGAAACGACAAGAATCGGGATAAAGAAATCACCCGAACTGCCATGGAGATTTTATATTAAGGACAATAAATACGTTTCAAAGAAATGAATAAGAATTTTCAAAATATTTTAATTGTTAGAACTGATAGAATCGGGGATGTTGTGTTGTCGCTTCCGTTAACAACAATTATTAAAAACAAATATCCCAATGCTGAAATATCGTTTCTTCTTAGAGATTACACAAAGGATTTATTATACAAACATCCGGCAGTGGATAAAGTTTTAGTTCTTGAAGAAAAGAAAGGGAAAGTAATATTTTGGAAAAATATAAAGAAAATTAAGGCGGAGAATTTCGATACTTGTTTAATTCTTTATCCCACGTTTAAGATTTCTTTGATGCTGTTCTTATCAAAGATTAAAAACAGAATCGGGACGGGATACAGATGGTATTCGTTTCTGTTCAACCAAAAAATATACGAACATAGGAAATATGGCGAAAAGCACGAACTTGAATATAACCTTAATATGCTGGGGAAAATGGGAATTGATCCGGAGCAAGCAAGAGCTAATGTCTCTTTTGATATACAAATAGATAAAAATAGTAAACAAAAAGTCGATTCCGTATTAAAACGGTTTTCCTATAAGGATTCTTTGCCGATGGTAATTATTCACCCTGGAAGCGGAGGAAGTGCTATAGATTTGCCGGTTTCTAAGATAAAATCGCTTACTGAGAGATTGGCACATGAATTGAACATCAATCTAATAATAACCGGATCTAAAAATGAAATTAACATTTGTACTGAAATTTCGAATAGTAATAGTGAAATTATTAATTTAGCCGGAAAATTAGATTTAAGGGAACTAATAGCATTGATTAATAAAACGGAGATACTGATTGCAAACTCAACCGGACCCATACACATTGCCGGTGCATTGAATAAATTTGTGGTAGGATTTTATCCTTTGATCCCTTCATGTTCTCCAACTCGCTGGGCACCATTTACCGATAAGAAAAGAATCTTTACTCCGGATTTGGATTGCGGAGGAAATTGTACAAGAGAAAAATGTGAAAAATTAAACTGTATGAATTCAATTGATATAAATAAAGTGTTTAAAGAAGTAGATAAAATCTTAAATTCCGATAATTATTTGGAGAACTAAATGCTCTTAAAAAATTTTAAATATATTTTATTCTTCCTTTTAGTCGCGGGTAATGTTGCTGCACAAAAAAAAGAATTCCGCAAGCTGGAAAACAAAGCTTTTAAAGTGGGCGAAAAACTTACATTTGATGTAAAATACGGATTTGTAACTGCAGGCGTTGCCGTGATGGAGATCCCTAAAATTAAAAAGATATCGCATAGAAAAACTTATTATGTTACATTTAAAGTTAATTCCGTTCCTGCATTCGATCCTTTTTATAAAGTGCGCGACAGGTATGTATCATATTTGGATGTTGAAGGACTCTTCCCTTGGAGGTTTGAGCAGCATATTAGAGAAGGCGGCTATAGGCGGGACTTCTCGGCGTTTTTTGATCAAAGAAGACATGTTGCAAAAACAAGTGAAGGGACTTATAAAATTCCACCGAATGTTAGTGATATAATTTCCGCATTTTATTTAGCGAGAACTTTTGATTATACCGGAATGAAGCCCGGTGATAAAGTACATCTTGAAAATTTTTATAAAGATAAAGTCTATCCGCTGGATGTAGTCTTCCGGGGAAGAGAAACGATAGATGTCGAAGCCGGTACTTTCAAGTGCATTATTGTGGAGCCTTTAGTTGTAGAAGGCGGATTGTTTAAAAGTGAAGGAAATATTATAATCTGGCTTTCCGACGATGAGCTGAAAGTGCCTATAAAAGTAAAGTCCAAAGTTGTGATCGGTTCTATTGATGCGGAGCTTTCTTCGTATAAAAATCTTGCCGGGGAATTTAAAGCAAAAGAATAAAGCAATTTCTCTTTGTGCTAAACTGATAAAAATAGCAGATTACGATTTATAAAGCGAAAGTTCTCTTTCACTTTTTGTTAAAATTTTATCTGTGGAAATCTGTTGCATCAGCGTTATCCGTGTTCTATCTACTCAGCGTACTATTGAAAGTTTAGAGTTTAACCCAAATTTGTGTAAATTAGAATACTTATTAAAATGCTTTAGTATTGATAACATAATTCAATTAGATAAGATGCTCTAAAAATAGGAAAGGTAATAAGTACAGATTTATTATTTTAAACTTGACATAACCGGTTTTTTTTTTACTTTAATGTTCGAATATACTATTTAATTTAATATAGGAGGACATAATGCAGAAAAGATTTATTTTTCTATTTATTGCTACTATTTTATTAACATTATTCGTCTTATATTCTTGTAATGAACCGAACGTTGTAGAAGAAAAAAAGGTTGAAAAACAAGAAAATCCGGTTCTTAAAAAAGAGACTAATACAGGACATAATCCTTTTGCCGATGTTACTGCAAACGGTAAGTTATTAGGATATAAAGTAGTCAATGTACATGGGAAACAAGTAAAAGTACCTGTTTATGATGGAAATCCGAATCTCGATATACAACCTGACAAAATGCAGTGTGATGATTATTTTGAATATGTTTGGTCATTTGATCATTATACAAAAAGAGGGGATAAATGGCTTGGAATATGGCCATATTCTTATTCTATTTCTGTTCTTAAAGATTTCAAAACTACATGGGGTTACACTAAAGTTGTCGTTGATCCAAATGGTAATTATAGTAAAGTTTTAAATGCAGGATATTCTGCAGATGATATTATGGTAAAATTACCTTCCTATAGTTCTTATCAAAGCGTTGTACAACAATATAATGCAAAATATTATTTCATCGATGAACCTATAAGAAGAGGAACTTATTCAAAAGAACAATTAGTAGAAATTGCAAATTATATTGTAAGTGTAAGAGCGAATTCAGGATTAATGATTAGTTCATTTTGGTACAATCCGTATCTTGGACCAACGTTTGATTTACTTTATGTCGTTAATCATACCAGTAATGCATATATTCAGTGTGATCAATATGATGGTGATCAAAGAGGTTTGTGGACTGGATTTCATCAATCAATTGGTGATCGAAATCCTTCAGATTGGGTTAATACCGTGAGAGATGATGTTTCAGAATTCAACCAACTATTTGCAAAAGCGAATAATTTAAACCTAAAATCTCTTTGGCTTTATACTCGAGATGGAAACCACGGTGCTGCTGCTGATTTTAGCGATTATGGATGGCAAAATGGTTTTTTTAAGGAGATTTGATCATCTTTATAGATATTATTGGCATTGTTATTTCCCAGGTGATCCTTGTTATTGCCAGTCTCATCCCGAAGAGTGGAGATTAGTAAGGATAGACGATATGGGACAAGAAAAAGAAGTGTATTATTAAAATTTGAGAAAGCAAAATGAAAACACAGATTTTAATTCTTTTTTTTCTCTTTACTTTTAGCAATTCAATTCTTGCGCAGCATTCAGTTGGATTTAATTATTCAGGAAAAGTTCTGGGAGCTAATTATAGCAGTGTATCTTTATTTACACTCGAATATAGTCCGGACTTAATCAATGAATATGTTAAAATCGGTATTACTGCAACAGGAGCTTCCGCGAGTATAAATAAGGACTTTATTATCCCCAATACACCGATAGACGTTGATGATAGGTCTTATTCTTTTGCTGCTTTTATAAGATATTTTCCAATTAGAAATAATTTATTTGCACTACCATTTACAGAGTTTGAGTTGGGATATTACTTCGGACATTTGATAATTGACGGAAAGTATTGTGAAGTATCCGGTTTTTTAGATTTATCGAAAAGCTATTATTTCAAAGTTGGTGGAGGTATATCATTTTTCCCGGAAAGTAAAGGACATATTATTATTGGTGTAGATTACCTTTTTCATTCTCCTAAAGTTAGGTATAGAAAAGCAAACTGTTTTCCTAAATATGATTATACCGAGTTTACCGATACGGCAGATTTGGGTTTACTGCTTTGGAAAGCCGGGTTACAATTTGATTCTTAAATTTGCCTGCAATATAACATTTCTTCGAATGACTTTACTGTAAATCATAATCAATCAGCTTTTATCAGCGTCCTATTAGTTAAAACCTTATATCCCCAAGCCGGTAATTTCATTCTTTTATCTTTATCTAACTTAAATATGTGTTTAGTAAAGATATCGTTAAACTTGTCTTTAAATACATTTCTTCCCACTGTAAATATTTGTTCTTCGGGAGAAAAATTAAATATACCGATTATTTTGTCTTTATTTTTATCCCTTTCAAAAGCGAAAATATTTTTATTGTTAGTTTTAATCAAATTAAGCTTACCGCCTTTTGAACCGTTAAACAAAGCTTGGTTTACGTGTTTTTCGTGAAATAAAGTTTTATAAATATTTTCAAATTTACTCTGTTTCCATTTAATTATATCTTTGTCAAAAAAACTTAACCGTTTATTTAATCCGGCTTCCTGACCGTTGTAAATCATCGGCATTCCGGGAATCAAACATGCAAAAACAGCGCTTATTTCGGCGGCTCCGTCTAATCTTTCGAAGACCGTTCCGTTCCAAGTGTTTTCGTCATGATTTGAAGTAAAATTCATTCTGAAAGCATCCGGCGGATAATTTGTTTTCTCCTCATTAAGATATTTATAGATGTCATTCACATTCTTTTCCCCTTTTGCAATACCGTTAAGGAAATCTTTTAACTGCCAGTTATAAGTCATATCAAAAACCTGATGCAGATATGGTTCATTAGCTTCCGCCAGCATAAATACATGTTTCAGTTTATCTAATTGTGGTCTTACAAAAACCCAAAATTCGGTTGGAACCATTGCAGCCACATCGCATCTAAAACCATCAATATCAAATTCTTTTACCCAATACTGCATTGCGTCCGCCATTGCATTCCAAAGTCTTTTATTCGAGTAGTCAAAATCAATTACGTCGGTCCAATCGGGAACAGGGGATACAAAGTTCCCGCGTTTATCTTTAGTATAATAATCGGGATGAGTTTTTACCCAGATGTTATCCCAAGCCGAATGGTTGGCAACCCAATCAATTATAACATGCATACGGTTTTTGTGAATTTCATTTACCAAGTTTTTGAAATCGTCTTTGTTCCCAAATTCCGGATTTATTCCTTTATAATCTCTAACGGAATAGTAACTTCCCAATTTCCCTTTCCTATTTTTCTTCCCGATAGGATTAAGCGGCATTAACCATAAAATATCAACACCTAATTTTTTAAGTCGAGTTAAATGTTTTGCAAAAGCTTTAAAGGTTCCCTCCTTTGTAAACTGTCTAATGTTTACTTCATAAATTGTGGAGTTGTAACTCCATTCAGGATGATATACTCCGGGTTCAATCTGTGCTAAGTTTTTATTATTACCGGCACACGAGAAAAGGATAAGAATTGAGATTACGAAAAATAAAATGATCTTTATAGGTTTGCGAATCTGAAATTTCATATATATTATCCCAACAATTTTTGTTTTTCAAATTAGAATAAAAATTTACTTAATAT
>CBEVZC010000032.1:0-26252 GCA_965554225.1 uncultured bacterium
ATTTTGCTGAGCTCGAGCCTTCTTTTTTTATTTTATCGTTTTGGACAGATGTGAAAAAAGTAAAATAAATAAAAATCATCATGTTAAAAATCACTAAAATATTAATAATTAAAATTTTAGATTTAATAAGATATTCTGTTTCTAACGGACGGAAAAAATAATTTATTATTCCCGAATAGTCGAAAGAAAAGAAGTTTCCTGCGTAAGCTAAAACCATCATGGATTGGAACAAAACAGTAAAACTTATTACATTAATATTCGGCGTATTCCCATCATTCAAATGAACTGTTACAAAATAAGTAAGTAAAACCTCATAAATGATAAATACAAGCACATTCAATAATGCACGCGGACTTCTATACAAATAAATCAAATTTTTCTTCTCAAAAGAACCAAGCGTGGTTTTACTAAGCAGACTTGGAATTGCCGGTTTTTTTATCTTTTTTTCTTTCTGCGTTTTACCGTAATTACAGTTTTTATAAAATTTTGCCAGAAAGAGATTAATTGCAAATAATGCAACGCTAAATAAAATTA
The DNA here is from genome assembly GCA_965554225.1 of uncultured bacterium. Classification (GTDB taxonomy): domain Bacteria; phylum Bacteroidota; class Ignavibacteria; order Ignavibacteriales; family Melioribacteraceae; genus BMS3ABIN04. The sequence continues at coordinate 535 of CBEVZC010000032.1, forward strand.
AATACAAAAAATAAACTACAATTTGAAGCGTATTATTTTGACCATTCAATGCAATAACGGCTTTGGTAAAAACGCCGGTCGGTAAGTAGAATAAAACCTCACTTATTCTCTTAACACTATTCTCATTTGATAAATACGGTGGGATCTTAGGAATTGATAGAATAATTAACAAGAAAAAAGCAAAAAACAAAACCCAAAACAAAGACTTAAATTTATTGATCAATAAAACCGCCGTCGTGAAGTTTCTTAAAAATTCAATAATTGAATTAATACAAAACAGAAACAGCAATAGGATAAAAAGAAAAAATATTATTCCGGTTAAATTAAAAGAATTTCCAGTTATAAAATATGCCGAAAAATAAAGCGGTAAAAAAATTATATTCACCCATTCACTGCTTACGGATACAGTTCTGGAAAATATTATTTGTTTAATGGTAATTGGGTAGCGAAGTAAAGTTTTTACACTAGATTGGTCGTAGTTTGAAGTTCCCACAAAAATAATTGCAACGATATTGACTAAGAAAATAAAAAATAAAACAATGTTAAAAACCGGGATAAAATTCACACTGTTTAAACTAAAATTATTTTTTACGAATTCAACAATAATACTACTTGATAATATTGAGTTAACAACGAAATAGATTATGAATAAAACGGTTACTAATCTAAACCAAAAGTCGTTCTTTTTAAAAAAATAAAAAAACTCTCTTTTTTTCAGAGATGATAACAGATTTAAAATCTTGAAATTTTGAATCACCGTCAATAACAATCCATGTAGAAGATATATGACAACTTGCTAATCGATTATTTAAATTTAATCATTTTTTATATAGTTATCTACTTATTAAGAAGTGTTTTAACTATCAAAAGTAAGACTGCTCTATTTTAATAGTTTTCAACTCCTATAAAGAGACCTACAATTTATAACTATAACTTAATAGAATCCGTTGCATAAGTATTTTCCGTTTCATAAACCCAAACACGAATTGCAGTAATATTACCCGGGAGATTACCTGAACGAATTTGATCCAAAAAATAGCCGCACATATTTTCCGCAGTTGTTTGAAACGGAACTGCAACATAGCTCGAGTTAAGTTTTTCTAAAACTTCTATCAGTTCTTTATCTTCATTAAAAACCATTACTGAATGATCCAAATTATCAACAATAGGACCGACAATTTCTTTAACGTCGTAATAATCAAGTACCATTCCGTTTTTATCTAAAGTTCCTTCAAATTCTACCATTAATTTATATGAATGCCCATGAAGGTTTCTACATTTTCCTTTATGGCAAGGTAATCTATGACCCATTTCCCACTTAAATTCTTTTGCTATTTTCATACTCCTTTTGTCTCCGGTTTCCAAATGTATTTATGAATTTGCAGTTGATATCTTACTTTTAATTTATCGTTTAGTGTCCAATTAACCAATGTAACAGGTTCAAGTTTATCGAACACATTGGAAAAAAGAATTTCAAATTTATCATTCAATTTATATTCTTTTATAATTTCTTTCGACCAATCATAGTCTTCTTTATCACCTATTACAAATTTTATTTCGTCAATCGGTTTTAGAAAATTAATATTTTCGTAAAGATTTTTCTTTTCCATTTTGCTCGACGGACATTTCAGGTCCATAATAATTTTAACTCTTTCGTCAACATCTTTTACCGGCAAACTTCCTCCGGTCTCAAGCATTACTTCAAATTCTTCGTCACAAAGTTTTTTCATTAATTCCAATGATTTGTTTTGAACTAACGGCTCGCCGCCGGTTATTTCAACAAGTCTACATTGATATTTTTTTACTTCTCTAATAATTTCGTCAATCGATTTATCTTCGCCTTCGTAAAAAGCATATTCCGTATCGCAGTAACTGCAGCGAAGATTGCAATACGTTAACCGTACGAAAACACAAGGCAGTCCGGCATAAGAACTTTCGCCTTGAATCGAAAAAAATATTTCGTTTACTTTTAGCATATATACTTTCAAAAAAAATGAACTGCAAAGATATTAAGAATTACTAAGATTATAAAGATTATCAATTTCCCTTAGTTAAACCTATTATGATATTCAGGCACTTCGGCCGGAACGACACATCTTTTTATTGTTTCAAATCTATATTGAATTATTCTACTACAAACATTATTCAAATTCTTTTAACTCTTTCTGTTTTTTAGACAGATAATAATTCCTCAACAATTAAAAATTTATCTTTACTTATTCCTTGCCTCACTTCAAAACATTTACAATTACAGACGACGGATATTTTTTGGAATGATAAACTTTGTGATATGCTTTCACAAAATCTTTTTCATCAGCATGATAAATATCCGTGTATGTTTGAGGATTCCTATCGAAAAATGGGAAAAAGCTACTCTGGACTTGCACCATTATTTTATGATCTTTTTTGAATGTATGCAGAATATCCTGAAGATCAAATTTAACTTCCGTTACATGATTGGGAATAAACGGTTTGGGGTTATCAAATCCGTTACGGAATTTCCCTCTGAATATATCGTATCTGATCATCATTTGATAACCGCCCATTTCAATTCCTTTAGGATTTGGCACAGGATTTTTTGCGGAATCCGGAAAAACATCAATTACCTTAATAACCCAATCGGCATCCGTTCCGGTTGTTGATACAAATAAATCAACACCAATCGGTCCGGCAATTGTGATACTTCTGTCAAGCGGGGCAGACTCATAGACTAAAACATCCGGTCGTTCGGCTGCAAAGCGTTGATCTTCAACCATATAAGTTCTATTATAAAATCTTTTCGAGTCCAATATTTTTGCTGTGTATGGCACTGGTTTATTCGGATCGCTTAAATATTCGTCAAACTTGTTTTTTCCCACTTTCGGTTTTGAAAAAGATAATTGTTCATTAGAATGAAAATACAGATTAGTCCTTTCAATATCCTTAGGCGGCCAATCATCAAAACTGTGCCATTCGTTGTTTCCGGTTTCATAAACATTAGCTTCAGGTAAATTCAGTTGACCTTTGTCTTTCAAATAATAATTAAAAAACGGCGTTTCAATATTTTTTCTATAAAACTCACTCGTATTCTCACCGAAATTCATATCACCGAAAGATGAAACATTTCCCCTTCCCCATGCTCCATGCGGCCAAGGACCCATCACTAAAATATTAAAAGCATTTGGATTCTTTTTTTCTATTGCACTGTAAGTATGCAAAGCACCATAAAGATCTTCGCTATCGAACCAACCGCCAATGGTCATAACGGCAGGTTTTACATTTTGAAAATATTGTGTAGTATTTCTCGCCTGCCAAAATTTATCATAAGTTCCGTGTTTAAAAGCATCGTTCCAAAATTTAATTTTATGATGAAAATATTTTTCGTCAGCATTTTTTAACGGTCCCAAATTCAAGAAAAAAGCATACGCATCGGGCGAAGCATACTGCGGCGGCGTAGGCCATTTTGTAGTTAAGGTATCTCTCGGTTGACCGAAAACTTTGAAGAAATTAAAAGCCATTAATAACGTAAAAGCTCCGTTATGATGCATATCGTCATCAATAAACCAATTAGCAATTGGCGCTTGTGGAGAAACCGCTTTAATTGCCGGATGATTTGCCATTGCAGCCATTGCGGCATAGAATCCGGGATACGAAATTCCCCAGAATCCAACTTTACCATTGTTATTGGGAATGTTCCTAAGCAGCCAATCTACCGTATCGTAAGTATCCGATGCTTCGTCAACATCGTATTTGGTTTTCTTATTAGGGATGTATGGTCGCATATCAACAAATTTTCCTTCCGACATAAATCTACCGCGTACATCTTGAATAACCAGAATAAAATTTTCATCGGTAAAATGTTTATAAACTTTTAAGTATCTGCTAAATTTATCTTTTCCGTAAGGCGCGCAACTATACGGAGTTCGCCAAATCAAAATAGGATGCAACTCGGTTTTATCCTTGGGAGTATAAACAGAAGTAAATAACTTTGCTCCGTCGCGCATTTCAATTTTATATTCCGCTTTTTCATATCTATCTTTTATTGATTGAGAATCTTGAGGATAAACAATTCCCGTTAATATAAATAAGAATAAAAGTACTTTTAATTTTATAATGTTTCGATTCATATTTTCCCCTCAAAATGAATTGACAGAATTAGTGACTGTTTTTAAACTACAAAAAATTAGAATCTCTTGTAAGTAATTTAATTTGGAATAATCGGTTGTAGAAAAATATATAAAAAATCAAATCCCGGAGAATACTGACTCCTAAAATTTTATTTGAATTATTTCCGAAATAACATTAGATTTAGGATTCTAAAAAATGACAAAATAGGAAAAGTAATGGCGAATCACGCATCTGCAAAGAAAAGAATAAGAACAAATGAAAAAAGAAGATTGAGAAACAAAGCTTCTTTATCTAAAGTTAATACTTTGATGAAAAAAGTTTATGATTCAAAAGATAAAACCGATGGAGAAACAAACTTAAAAGAAGCTGTTTCCGCTATTGATAAAACTGCAGGAAAAGGAAGATTACATAAAAATAATGCTGCAAGGAAAAAATCGGCATTAACAAAATTTGTTAATTCTATCGAATCAAAATAATTGTTCTTCAAAATTTATTTTATTACGGAGCAATAAACTTACTGCTCCGTTTTTTTAATTATTTGTCTAAACTTTCTACAGCGTCAATTCCGGCAGGCATCGGCAAATAAAATCTCACTTCTTGAACAGTCCCGTCCTTCTTTATCAATTTATCTACTTTTTTCTTAATTAATACACTATGCTCAATAAATACTTCGTTATCAACGATTGTACCGAATAGATAACTTGTTCCTTTAATTATTACATTTTTACCAATTTTCAGCGGGAAGTCATCACTACCGGTCATATTTACACTTGATTCAATTCTGGAATAGTCCCCTATTTCAATATTACCTTTTATTATATCACCCCAGAAAACTTCTACATAATTTCCTATTTTAAATTTTTGATGCGGAAAACAAGAAAGATGAACATTTTCCCAAATAGTAATATTTTTACCAAAACTTACATTTCCTTTAACATAAACGTTTTTATGAAGTTTTAAATTATAATTTAATTTTACTCCTTTACCAATATAAACGCCCTTCCCTATTCTCAAGTCGAGAGGTTTTCCTTTTTTATCATCTTTAATAATATCTTTAATTACATCTTCGTGAATAAAGAAATCATCTGGATCGTCAATCTCTACAATATCTTTTAATTTTTCGTAAGCCATTTTTCTTGCAATGGCTTCCATTTTTTTAAGTACCGATTTGTTATTAAATCCCATTATTACATATTGTTGTTGCGGACTAACCGCACTTACAGTTAAGCCGGTTTTGTTGAATAAACTTATTAAATCAGTAATATAAATTTCATTTTGTACATTTTTATTTTCGAGTTTATTTATCAGTCTAACAAGATGCTTATACTTAAATGCAAATACACCGGAATTGAATTCGTTATTGTTTATTAATTCTTCTTTAGTGTAGGAATAATTTTCCCCGTTAAAAGTTACTACATACGGTTCATTATCCTTTAAATTTAATATATCCTTATATTCCAAAATTTCAATTACTTTATTAAAATCTCTCCCGGAAGATTTACCAGTAACATTTTTTTTCTTTACACGAATTATTCTTCCGTAATAGTTGTATTCGGGCTTACCATCGTATAATCCTGTAAGTACCATCATATCGGCTTTGGACTTAATAAATTTTGATCGGAACATTCTCATAGTTTGGGCATTAATCAATCCCATATCGCCTGGCAACACATAAATATTCCCGTCATAATTTTTTGCTTTAATATTTTTTAAAGCAACTTGAACTGCATGTCCGGTTCCGTTTTGTTCCTCTTGATAAGCAAATGAGCAATGTTCTCTTTTCCCGATAACTTTAATAACATCTTCAGCTTTAATTCCAACAACAATCACACGATTCGATTTGGGCAAACCTCTTTCACATGCATTAAAAACTCTTTCCACTGTTGGAACTTCCCAAATTTTATGCAGCATTTTTGATGTTTGCGATTTAATTCTTTTTCCATGGCCGGCTGCAAGGACAATTGCAGTTTCCTTTAATTTTGAATTAAATGGAGAGGAATATTCACTAATTAGCTTTTTAATTAAATTTCCATTTTTTATATTAGACATGGATACTCCATAGTTTAGAAAATTTTTCGAAATAGCTATTACTTAAAATAATAATAAATCTGTTCAGTTTAATAGGATTTTCGCATTTTATATATTTAATTTTAGCAAAACAAATGAATAATTTCCAAAAGTCAAGTATCAACTTTTTAATTTTTAACATCACAGAGGATATATTATGTCAATTCTAAAAAATATTAAATTCTCACTCCTAATTTTTACTTATGTAATTATTTCAGTCGGAATGTTTCCTTCATCTCCGGAAGAAGGGATGTATCCTTTGAGTGAAATAAAAAAGATTGATTTACCCGGAGCAGGCTTTAAGATAAATCCGGTTGATATTTATAACCCCAACGGAATTAGCTTAGTTGATGCACTGGTAAAAGTAAACGGTTGTACCGGTTCATTTGTTTCTAATCAAGGACTAATTCTTACAAACCATCACTGTGCATTTCATGCATTAAATACGGCAAGTACAACAGAACATAATTATTTACAAAACGGATTTTTGGCAAAAAATAAGTCCGAAGAAATTCCGGCTAAAGGTTATACATGCAGAATAACCGATTCTTACGAAGATGTTTCATCTAAAATTCTTAATGCAGTTAAAGGAGTAACGGATTTAACGGAACGGTCAAAAATTATCTCGCAAAAAATGAATGACCTTGGGAAAGCTGCATCAGACAAGGAAAAATCAATTATAGGACAAGTTTCGGAAATGTTTAAGGGTAATACATATATTCTTTTTAAGTATAAAGTTATTAACGATATTCGTATAGTTTACGCACCTCCGAGAACTATTGGAGAGTTTGGCGGTGAAACGGATAATTGGATTTGGCCGCGACACACAGGTGATTTTACATTCATGAGAGCCTATGTAGCACCCGACGGCAGCTCGACAAAATACTCCGAGAGCAATATTCCTTACCACCCGCAAAAGTTTTTAAAAATAAATCCTAATGGAGTAAATGAAGGAGATTTTGTTTTTATCCTTGGTTACCCGGGCAGAACTTTTAGAAATCGTCCTTCACAATTTCTTATTTACCAGCAAAAATACCAGCTCCCGTATATTTCCAATTTATACGGTTGGATGATTGACCAATTAGAAGATATCGGAAAAGATAATCCTTCATTTCGATTAAAATATGCTTCAAGAATAAAGGGATTAGCTAATACAATGAAAAATTATAAGGGGAAGCTTTTGGGACTAAGAAGAATTCCGATTATTTCCAACAAAGAAAAAGAAGAAGGGGAATTGCAAAAATTTATTGAATCAAATAAATCCCTTAAAGACAAATACGGCAATGTTCTTTCCGAAATTAACTCTGTTTACTCAAATATTTTTGATATTGCAAAAGCCAATTTATGGTTTAGAGTATTTAACCGTTTTTCGGTTACGAGAAATCTGGTTAATACCGTGATAAACTATGTTGAGAGCACAAATAAACTTTCCAATGCAGAGAAGAAAGATTACAGAAGTGAAAATATTAATAATATTTCTAAAAGAATAGATGCATTTTTTGCCAATTATAATCCGGAAATAGAAAGAAGGTTTTTGATAAAAATGTTTTCCGATGCTGCCGGTTTTCAAAATGAGTCAAAGATTAATGCAATAGAAGCCCTTGTGTACGGCAAAAATAAAGAAACTGCAATAGATTCATTTGTAAATAATGAAATTTCCACATCTGTAATTTTTGATAAAGATATGCTCAAAACTCTTTTGGATTACTCCTTGGATGACATCAGAGCTATGGATGATTCCGCAATAAATTTAATTTTGGCTTTAAGAAAACAAAATAAAATTATTAAACGGAAACGGGAAAAAGTTAACGGGGCGTTACTTAGTCTTTCCGCAAAATTAACAGAAGCAAAAAGAATTTGGAAAAATAAAAATTTCATTCCCGATGCAAACGGAACTCTACGTTTAACTTATGGACATATAAAAGGCTACGTACCTGCCGATGCTGTTTACTATTCACCTCAAACCTCATTAAAAGGTGTAATTGAAAAAAGCTATTTAGGCGGTGAATATAAACTTCCGCCGAAATTAAAAAAGCTTTATACAGAAAAGAAATTCGGAAAATTTTATAATAAGAAATTAGACGGTGTGCCTGTCTGTATTTTATATAATACAGATACAACTGGCGGTAATTCCGGTAGTCCGGTCATGAATGCTTATGGTGAATTAATCGGATTAAATTTTGACCGCGCTTATGAAGCTACTATAAACGATTTTGCATGGGATGACCGTTATAGTCGTTCGATCGGCGTTGATATTAGGTATATTCTGTGGCTTACAAAAGAATTTAGCGGTGCGGATTATTTACTTGCTGAAATGGGAATCTGACAAAATAATTGGGAATGGACAGTATATAATTTATAAGCTCAATCTTTTGGAATTATCAGTTAATATCTTTCTTTGTGAAACTTAGCAGTTTTTTGTGACTTTATGATAAATCTTTAAGTTTAACTATTATAAATCACGTCCACCTATTGAGGGAAAGATAATCTATGCAAATTTGCAATTTATCGTCTTGGTTAGAGCTAAAAATTCGTTTTTTTAAGGACCTATTCTTTCCAAATAAAATCAAAAAGTAAAAAACCTGCTGTTAGCATTACTACATCATAGCTTACAAGAATAGCGAGGTATGTCCAGCTGAATGCAAAGGATTCCCCATCCATAGAGAATTTTGTAAGTTCAAGAAGTGTTAAAATCAGCGGTAATAAAATAGGAAATGACAAAACCGGGTAAAGTGTTCCTTTAGTATTTGCTTTAGCAATAATTGCTGCTATTAAAGTTGATGATATCGCAATTCCGGCGCTGCCCAGAAATAACGAAACAAGAAAGAGCCATAAATTTTCTATAATAAAATTATCGAATAGAATTGCATAAAGAAAAGTTATTGCAATTACCATCAAGAATACTAAAATTAAATTAAAAATTAACTTACCAAAAAACACAGTTGACGGTGCGGCAATAAGCTGTAAAGTAAGCGTAGTTCCTCTTTCTTCTTCGGAAACGAAAACACGCGAAAGTCCCGACATTGCGGAAAAGAAAATCACGACCCAGAGTAATCCGCCCGTAAGGTAATTTGAGATTGGTTCATCTCCGATTGAAAACAGGATAACGCTAATAGTCACTAAAATGAACATTGCCAATGCATTAATCGCATAGCGTGTTCTCAATTCCGATTGCCAATCTTTTTTAAATACCGAGTATGCTTTCATTTTTTTATATAGGATTCAAATGATGCTGATTATTTATAATTTTAATATTCAATTTTTTATTTATATTCCTCTACTTTTATTATCTCCGAACACAGTTCTAAATCTTTGCTTTCATTTGATGCAATTATTACAACACTATTCTCTTTGTCATTTTCAACTATTTCGTAAACCTTACTTTTCCCTTCTTCATCCAAATTAGAAGTCGGTTCATCCAGCAAAAGCAATTTTGGTGAATGTTGCAATGCAAAAATGAATTTCATTCGTTGCTTCATTCCGGACGAATAAGCTTTTAATAAATCGTTCCTTCGTCGGTATAAATTAAATTCGTTTAATAAATATTTTATTCTTTCCTCGTCGAATTTAATTCCTCTTATTTTAGCAAAGTGAAATAAATTTTCATTAGCGGTAAATTCATCATACAGCATTAAGTATGGAGAAACAAAACCTAAGTAGCTGTGAAGTTTTTCCGCTTCAATTATTTTATCATCAATTTTATGTACTACTTTCCCCTTATTCTGAGATAATACACCGGCAATAATTTTGGTTAATGTAGATTTCCCGGACCCGTTGTTTCCTGCAAGACCGTAAATATTCCCTTGATTAAAAGTAAAATCAATGTTTTTAAATACTAATTGCCTTCCGAAAAATTTTGTAATATTTTCAAGAGCGAGGGTATAAATCATGAAGGGAAATAATTAGTTTTAAAATATTTATTTGGCAAATCAATATACCCGGTATTATTTATTATAGATAACAACTTTTCCTTTTTTAACAGTATCACCGGATTTAGTTACGTAAATATAAACACCGGTCGGCAATTTCTCATTATTAAAATTCATAGCATTCCATTTTACAGTAATTTTATTATTAGCAAGTATTTCGCCTTTCCCGGAAAACACCAATTCCATCCCCGATGTATAAATGTTATAATCTGCCGTACCGGAAACATTTACGACCGTTGGCAAAAAGACAAATGAGTTACTTGAGTACTCAAACGGCTGCGGATAAGCGTAATCAATTTCTTCTCTATTAATTGTTTCTCCGGCAACTTTTCCGTTGAAAATATTAACCTCATAAAAAATATCCGACTTGGAAGCTTCAACTTTCGAATAGTAAAAATTATTTATCTTTTTGAATTCAGCAACCGGATTGGAAGATAAAATATATTGAAATTTTATATCATTATTTGCCGGATCAACTCCACCTTCTAAATCGGCATTAGTTATAATAGAAACAAGCGTATCGCTATTTCCGTTCGAGTTATCAGGAAATATTATAAAATTATTTGAAACGGGTTCTGACAAAATACTCAGTTCTTTCTGAGGAGGAATAAATTCTACTGTTGTAGTGGGACGTATCAAAGGATAGTTTTTTGCTTCCGTATAGTATTCGCTTGCTTCCGCTCGTGAATTCGTAAAATAATTCCACAGACTAAAAGTATTAAATTCCTGTCCGAATGAGTAACCGTTTTCTTGAAGCGCTTTAGCAATTGAAAACACAGCCCTATTATCAACCATCAATTCCCAGCTTCTTTTGATTATACTAAACCCAAGCATTGGATTAACAGAAGAAAATCTCTGCTTTAGGAAAATATTCCAAACCGCCAAATCATAGCCGCTATGTTCTGATATGGTTCCATACGGGCGATTAAAATACGAGGGCATATAAGCATAATAATCATTAACGCTACTGTAAACAAATTCTTCCATTGAAACGGAAGTTAACTCATAATACCACACATCATTATCTCGAAAGATATAATTGCCAACCTGTATTCCGTGGTGAAATTCGTGAGCAGCAGTTACCCTGGCGGCATTTATACCTTGTGTAAAATAGTTTGAGAAGTCATTATCCATAACAATGTAGGAAGTGTAAGTCAGATTTGTAATATTGGTTTCAGGCGTTGTATAACCATATAATCCTCCCGAAAGATTCATAACATATACATCGTATTTACTATCCCCGCCCATATTACCATCGGGTGGTGGAGGTGGATATCCAAGAAAATTAACTTCAAAATTATATGAGGAATCAAAAGCTATTGCTAAATCATGTATGTTATAACCCGGCTTATTAAAACCGTTAAGATAGTAATGAATTCTAAAAAATCCCGACGGCGAAACGATGCTTGTATCCGATGAAGGTCTTTCCAAAATTTTAGCAATTACATTTTGTTGTTTGCTGCTAAACCGTGAGAAATTACTCCTTGCTTCTGCAAAAAGACCGAAAGCACATTTATTTTCACCTTCTCCGGTAACTTGAATTTGGGATTGACTATTATTATTCGTTTCCAGATTAACTATTGCATTATAAACCGAATCGAGATTTTGAGCAAAAGTTATATTTAATGATAAGAATAACAGCACCAAAAATTTGAGAATATTAGTCATGCAGCCTCTTTAAGTTAATTTCATTCCGTAGAGTATCGTTATAGATAATATAGTTATTACCGGAATAATTTGTTATTGTATAGCTGGTCATATTTTGTTCATTCAATATCGGAATTAAATTAAAATAGTTGCCTTTATTTTTAAGTTGAACTTGAAAAACACTTTTTGAATTATGATCATAAATATAAATATGCTCTTTTCTCTTTTTTAAATCAGTGTAAATATTTATGTCATTTTTATCTTTCAACAGAAAACGATTCAAGTTCTCATTTGAATATGTTTTAAAAACCTTTCGTCGCGAACTTATAAGAATACTATAATTATTATTTTCTTTAACAAAGCTCACTACATTTTCTTTCCCATATTTATTAAGAAAAGATTTAGTAACGACAAAGTTACTATCAGCATTGTTTCTAACAACTAAATTCATCTTTGTTAATATTTTGATTTTTTTACTCTTAAAATTATAATTTTTTAATACCAATTCACTGTCAGCTTTAGCCCAATAAACAATTCCATTCCGGCGCCCGGAAAAGGAAGCCTCATAATAATTTGTATCAATTACTAAAGTTTGAGACAGATTAAACTGATTTTTTGATATGTCAAACCTCTCACTTATAAGCGTATCAGACTTATCTTCTAGAATCTGTAGCCCTGTTTTTAAAGCTAGTAAATCTAAAATTGGAGCGGATGTATAAATTGCATCTTTCTTAGTTACATTTTGCTTCAAATTAAATTTTAATATTTCTATTAGTCTTCCTCTGTTTGAATAGATAAAAAAATTAAAATTATTTTTTGACGTACTGGCAATGCTAAAACGATTTTGATTTTCCACCAATTTAAATTCGTATAATTTTTGCAGTAATTTATTTTTCGAACTTATTAAAATTTTCAAATAATTTTTATATTCATCAAGAAACACTAAATCTTTTAGTCCGTCCTTATTAAAATCAAATAATGTAAGGAAAGCAGGGCTGCCGCCAAGTGAAAGACTAACATTCTCTTCTAATTTAAATTTTTCAAACCCGGTTACAAATCCTTCCCGAGTGAGCGCAAGTAATTTCGAATCATTTTTATAGCCCGGCATCAAATCTGTAAGTCCGTTTAAATGTTTAATAAGTATTGAATTGTAAGAATCTTTTTTACCGGATAAAAGGATAAAGAGATTGTTCTCCTGTTTATCGATGTAAGCAACATCGTTTTTCATGTCGTCATTAAAATCATTTACGACAAACTTATCAACGTTTCCCGCTACCGGTATTTCAATGTTTTTGCTAAAAGACGAAACCGAATCGCCTAAAAAGATTTTAATTGCATTCGGCTGAGAAAACATTAGGTCAACAAAACCATCTTTATTAAAATCTATTGCTTTTAATCCATTTAAATTATTATCTACCTTTATTTCACGTTCAAGTTTAAATGTTCCGTTTTCATCATTCATAAAGAAAAGAATTGAATTACTGATTAGGTCTATTGCAGCAATGTCCAGAAAATAATTGTAATCAAAATCAGCAAAAACAGCATCTGAAAATATTTTATTTTTATAAAAATGATTTTCTTCCAACTTGTAATTATTTTGCTTAAGCAGAGATAATCCGTTAAAATTATTTCCAAAAACCAGCCCCTCATTCATACCGTCATTATTAATATCAGCAATTGCTATTTTACTAGGATAGGAATCAAACGACAGACTGTTTATCAGCATTAAACTTTTACTTTTATTAAAAGATGTCAAGCCTGCTACACGACTTTTATTTGAAACAAATATATAAAATCTACCAAGTTTTGAGATATTATTAAAATAACCGAAATCGGATACGGGAAAGAAAAAAAATTTTTTGATAGTTTTATTGAGCAAAGAATCCTGTTCGGAATAAAGAAGAGATATTTTTTTTTGATTCGGGTTAAAAAGAAACAAACCTTTTGAAGAGTCGTTTCCTAAATTAATTAATCGAAATTGATTAAAACCTGTAGGCGTCGAATAATTTTTTGTCGCACAAAAATCTTTTACCGTAATTTGTGCATCAATGTTACTTCCAAAAATAAAAACAAAAACTATAAAGATGCTAATTCCGGACTTTACGATTCTTAAGCCTGTTCTGTCTTCTAACAAGAGCTTCATTATACCTGCGTTTTTCATCGTCTGTTTCCGGAATTACTTCAAATGTTTTTACCGGTTTGTTGTTTTCATCAATACCTACAAAAGTCAAATATGCAGAGTTGCTGTGCACGTGCATACCCAATGAAAAATTTTCTTTAAAAACTTTAACGCCGACTTCCATAGATGAATTGAATGCTCTATTTACAGATGCTACAAGTGTAACAACATCTCCAACTTTAATAGGGTGATGGAAGTCAATATTATCAACAGAAGCAGTTACGCAAACCCGTTGTGAATGTTTGGAAGCGGAAAGGGCTGCGCAGATATCAATCCAGTGCATAAGCTGCCCGCCAAGTAAATTGCCGAGCTGGTTTGCATGATGCGGCAGTACCAATTCCGTCATTGTTATAATCGATTCACTAACTCTTTTGGCTTTCTTTAAATGTTCAGCCATTATTTAGCTTCGGCAAGTTGTTTTAGTTTATTCTTTAATTCTTCGGCTTTTTCATTATCGGGATACCTGCCTAAAAATTCAGCAATATCTCTTAATGCTTCTTTAGTCCTTTTTTTGTACAAGAGCAAATCTATTTTATTATAAAGTGCAAGGGGAGCATATTTTGTATCATGATATGTATCTGCAACTCTTCCGTAAAATTTTATAGCCGCGTTATAATATTCCATTTTTTTATAGATACGCGCAGCATTAAATTCCTTTTCGGCAAGTTTGTTATTCAGTTCCTTTATTTTCTTTTCGGCTTCTTGAACCTTAGGATTTGTTGGGAAAAAATCTATATAAGCTTGAAATTCATCTATTGCCTTTTTTGTATATTTTTGATCCAACTGAAACGGAGGGGAAAGTTCGTAATATGAATCAGCAAGCATAAATTGTGCATCAGGTACAAATTTACTTGCCGGAATGTCTCGTATTAGTTTACTAAACTCATAAGCAGCCAGTAAATATTGCCCTTGATTATAATATGTCATTCCCAAATAATACTGAGCATCATCATTTACGCTATTACCGGCAAATTGCAAAATGATAGATTGAAACTCTCTAATAGCTTCTTCATAATCACCATCATTATAAAGAGACATTGCATATTCAAGATGTTTTTCCGGCGTTAAATTAGTGGTATCAATTGTTCCCGAACAATTTACCAAAGTAACCAATACTATAATTATTGTTATTTTCTTAAGCATATAAAATCTTATTTTGTTTAAAATTTAGAACTGTAAAAGTATATAATTTTTTAATCCATTCAAATGCTAAAAATTTTAGTTAGAACGAACCGTAAAG
The DNA here is from genome assembly GCA_965554225.1 of uncultured bacterium. Taxonomy (GTDB): domain Bacteria; phylum Bacteroidota; class Ignavibacteria; order Ignavibacteriales; family Melioribacteraceae; genus BMS3ABIN04. Next base: position 15,704 of record CBEVZC010000032.1, read on the forward strand.
AACAAGAAAATTGTTATAGCTGCTGTTCCCAACGCAAGAATAGGTTCCCAGATACCGGAGAAAAACGGAATTGAAGGAATTTTACCAGTAGAAAAAGGATACGCCGGGTTTTCTATTTCGTTAAGTTTATCAAAATCAACCGTATCTATATTTGAGTATTCAAAATTATTGCCAAGAATTACATTCCCGTTTTTCGACAAATAATAATTTCCGCCGATACTGATATTACGTTTTACCAAATACCCGCCGAATAAACCGTCTTTAATAACATCATCATAATTTACTTTTGCACGGCTTAATGAGTAACTCAATTCGTTTATCTCTTCTCCTCTTTTATCCCACAATTTATGAACCTTTTTCTGCAAATCAGTTACTATCCTATTTTTAAATAAATTGTATTTACGAGATGAATTATAGTTCAAATATATCTCGGACTCGTTATTGATATTATTAGAAATATCTGCGACGGAGCGATCAATAAGAGTATTCATTATATCTAAATTTGTTTTTATCTGCGCTTTCATAGATAAGGAAAGTGAGAACAAAATTATTTGAAACAGAATTATTTTCTTCAGAATTATCATCAAGTAAGCAATTTATAGAAATGAAAGTTCTTTAAATATTAAATTTAGCCAGATGATAACTATCAATCAAGGACTTATTCCATTCATTCTTTGGATTTAACTTATGAAAGGAAGAAAAGGTTCCATATTAAAATGAGATATTCTAATAATTTTTAATTTTGTTAAGGGAGATTACTTACGAAGATATTCGAATACTTTTTTTCTTACTTCTCATATTTATTTGTTTATATTATTTTTCGATAATAACTTTGTAAATTAACCGACAAGGATTTTGCCTTGCCATTAAATTCAATTATAACTAATATCATTAATTAAAAATTTGAGGATTTAGTGAAAAAGTTTTTGGTTATTTTATTTACACTTTCATATTCAATTTATGCACAGAACACTTATAATTTTTTGCGTCTTGATACAAGTCCGCGAGCCGCAGCTTTAGCAGGAAGTTTTGTGGCAAATAATGACGATCCGAATGTTTTATTTTATAATCCTGCCGGAATTAAAAATTTAGAAAAACGACCCATTTCATTTTCGTTCTTTAAACATTTACTGGATATTAACTCGGCAAGCGTTACATACTCTCAGGAATTTGAGGGCATCGGCAGATTTGCAGCTGCCGTTCAATATATAAATTACGGAACTTTTACCGAAGCAAATGACTTTGGAGAAAAACTTGGTAGTTTTGGCGCGGGTGAAGCTGCATTTATAATTGGATACGCAAATAAGATTGACAAGAATTTTAACTACGGAATAAGTACAAAATTCATTTATTCTTCAATAGCCGGGAAATATTCAACCGGCATTGCATTTGATCTTGGTCTGCAATATATAATTCCCGACCAAAATTGGAGTTTCGGTTTTGCGGTGCTTAACCTCGGGACACAAATAAAAAGTTACTTTTCCACCAGCGAAGATCTTCCGTTAGATATAAGATTCGGACTATCAAAAAGGCTGGAGCATCTTCCCTTAACAATTTTCGCTTCGCTAAATAAGCTTAACGAGAATCAAGATAATTTTGCCGATAGATTCAAGCAATTTTCATTCGGCGGTGAATTCAGATTATCAAAATCACTAAAATTAAGAATCGGTTACGACAACGAAAAACGCAGAGAGCTTAAAATAGGAACTACAGCGGGATTGGCCGGTTTTAATATTGGTCTTGGTGTGTTAATAAGCAAGTATAACTTCGATTATGCTTTTTCATCCATGGGTTCGATTGGCGGATTTCACAGGATTGGTATTTCTACTACATTTGAATAAATTTATTTCCGGGATAATTTTTGTAGCTCTTTTTCGGCTTTTTCCTGTGAACCTTTGTAATCATCAAGCTCCAGAACCTCCTTATACTTTTGGATAGCTAATTCTTTCTTTCCTATTGCGTTATATATTTTTCCTAAATAAAAAACCGCGCTAATTAAAAAACCCGTATCTTTATCACCGTCTACTTTTTTTGAAAGATCAACACATTCCTGGAATACAGTCGCAGCGGAATCCAAGTCCTTTTTACTTTCCAGTTCCACTCCAATGTAATAATCGGCTTCTCTTTTAATCTTATCAGTATAGCCCGGCAGCTTCATATTGCATTTATCTCTGATGTCGTTAAAAACTAAAGAAGCATTGTAATAGCTTCCAAGCTTTACATGAATTCTACCCAAATATTTTTCGAAAATAGGATTATCGGGAAAGTCTTTTACCAGACTTTTAGCATAATTTAGAGCCGTTTTATATTTTTCTTCAAATTGGTAATACAAGGTCATTAAAAAGAAACGACTTTCTACTTTAGCATATTTTGAATGCTCCGCAGCATCTTTTAACTGTTTAATCCCTAATTCCTTGTCGCCGCCCGGGAAAAATATCATAACAGGTTTAATAAACGGATACTTTTCCGGAATTGCTTCGGCATAATAATTATAGATACCAAAACCAAGCTGCACATCTTTGTTATTGGGATCAACTTCATAAACTTTGTCTACGAGAGGCAAGGCATCTTTGCCGCTTAATGCCGCATCGAACCATTTTTTTCTAAGGGCATACAATCTCCCTTCAAATCCAAGTGATCCGCCTTTAAAAAACATTGCATCAACATTGTTGGGTTCTTCATCTAAAATACCGTCACACATATCAATTACACTATCCAGCTTATCAATAAAAAGATCATCATATTCTTCGTTATCTTTATCCAATACAATTTTCCACCAAATAATCATTGCATCAAAGAATTTACCCGTCGGATGGTGAGGATATTCTTTTCTCATTACAGCAAATGTTTTTTGTGCTTGTGGGAATTTTATATTGTAAATTTGATTAATACCCGCAGTAATAAGGGAATCGAATTTCGCACCGGTAGTGTTTGCAAATAGGTCGCTTGCAAAAATTAAGTATGTAAGAGCAATAGCACAAATAATTTTTAATATTGTGTTTTTCAAAATATTTTCTGCATTTGTTTCAATCGTGAAATATATTGTTTTCTACTGTTATCATCAAATAAAGTTTCCGGTGAAATTGGTGGAACACGGATAAACGCAGAGGAAATATGATTTCCACGGGTTTTATAAAGTCACTTTTAAAAGCTATTTCACAAAGCTGATCAAAGAAAAACAAAGTTTCACAGAGAAAAGGATTACTTCGTTTTCTTCACTAACTTTCAAACCTGCCAACTTGCTAACTATTCTTTTTTCGTTTGCAATTTAATTCTCATCATTTTTTAATAAATTTATATTAAACATTGCAGAAATTTTAATGATAAACATGAACATACAAATAATAGGGACTAAAAAATGTTCGGACACTAAAAAAGCCGAGCGTTTTTTTAAAGAGAGAAACATAAAATTTCAGTTCAGAAACCTTGCAGAAAAAGGTGTTAGTCCCGGAGAACTTGAAAATATAAAAAGAGTTTTTAGCGTTGAAGAATTAATAGATAAAGAAGGCAAAGAATTCAGAAAACGAAATTTAGCATATATGGTATTTAATACCGAAACGGAACTGTTAAACGATCCCTTACTTTTTAGGACTCCTATTGTACGAAACGGGAAAAGTGTTACGCTTGGTTATCAGCCGGATATTTGGAAAAAATGGATTCGAGATGATTAAAGCCAAGGAACGGTTATAAAGTTATAGTTGTAAAGTGAAATTACTTGTGAGCTTTACTCACTTCATTCAGCATGATATTTCTTTTTTCTAATTCACTTACCAAGTTATCATAACCAATAAATTTGATTGCATTCCATCCGAATTTACTTGCCGCTTCAGCATATTGTCCATAATCGTCAATAAAAATATGCTCGCTTGGTAGTTTATGTGTAAAATCTTCAACTGCTTTATAAATTTTTTCTTCCGGTTTTACCGCTCCAACTTCGTGAGAAAGAATCAGTTTATCAAAATATTTTAGAAAATCATATTTTTCCCAGCCGTATTTTTCATGTATTGCATTTGTATTTGAAAGAAGAACTAACGAATAGTTTTCTTTTAAGACAGGTAATAAATCCGCTACTTTTTTATTAACTGAAAAAATTCTCGAGAATTCCCGGCAGAATTCTTCTCTTGTCATTGTATAATCAGCCCATTTTAGAACAGTTTTCAAGTATTCATCTTCGCTTAATTTTCCTTTTTCAAACTCACGGTGAACCTCATAATTATTTTCGTACAACTCTGCAAATTTTTTACCCAATCCTATTTCTTTTTTATCAAGCTTATTCAGAAACAAATCATAGTTAAACGGAATTAACACATTACCAAGATCAAATACAACGACCGATATTTCATTTTTCATATTTCTAAGATTCAACTATTTATAAAAAAACCGCAGTTACTAAACTGCGGTTTTGAAAAATATAAAATATTTTTGTTAATTACTTCATGTTTTAAGATCAATAAAACACAAAACTGTTTATTTTATTTCAAATAGATTATCACTTATTCCAGTATTAACTTTAATCGATTCTACACTCATCTCAATTTTTTGAGGACCCATGGACTGAATAAGCTTAAACGGATATTTAACACCGTTCACATCTTTATAATCTTTATACTCAATTACTTGAGTAAAACTTCCTTGCGGAAGAGTCATAGTTGATTGTTGTTTAACTTTCAACCCGGAGTCTTTATCATAATATTCAACCCAACTTTTGCCGGTTGGAGCTTTAAATGTAATTTTAATTGCATCTTTCCCATTTACTTTTTCCATTCCGCTTAAAGCTGTGGTTATGTTATATTTTTTATAATTTAATGGTATATACAGATTTGCCTGAATTTTTAACGTTTCAAGCATATCTCCTTTTACTTCTTTCTCTTGTCCCATAGCAATTGTTTTTGCTTTTTTGCCGTCAAATATTGTTTTTTGTGTTCCGGTGCCAAAGTCAACTACTTGATACAGTTTATTAGGTGCTTTTTGCTCAATATCAATTTTGATATTCATTCCTTGAACTCCGCCTTTTAATACGGTTATTTTATCTTTTACATTCATTAAATTCTTGCGCCCGCCTATGGCATCAACATATTTATCAAGGACAGATTTTACCGTAATACTTTTGGGCAACTTTTTCATAGAAGGATCGTATTTGTTGCCGTAAATATCATAATATCCAACTTTTCCACTAACGCTGAATTTTTTCATTTTACTTGCTTCTTCGGATGCTTTACCAACTACCATTATATATGCATTATTCGGCTTTATATATTTCTTAGCCATTTTCTGAACATCATCAAGAGTTACGGCATTAAGTTTTTTCAGGTAGTTTTTATAATAGTCATTCGGCAAATTATATTTTGCAATATTCAACGCAAATGTTGCCATTGTCTGAGGTCTTTCCAAAGATCTTGAAAAACTGCCTGTTAAATAATTTTTAACAGATTGTAATTCTTTATCGGATACTTTTTCGCTTCTAATTTTTTTCATTTCTTTTAAAATCTCCGAAACTGAACTATCGGTTACACTATTTCTAACCGTACATCGCGCATCAAAATATCCCACATATCTATCGGAAGCCAAACTTGAACCGGCACCGTAGGTATAACCTTTATCTTCGCGGAGGTTCTTATTTAATCTTGATGAGAAAGAACCGCCCAGAATTGTATTCATAACTTTAGCTTTAATTACATCTTCGCTTCCCTTTTTCAAGTCTACAGGGTATCCTACTTGAACAACAGATTGAACCGATGTTGGTCGGTCTACAAAAGCAACTTTTCTTACAAATGGGGCTTTGGGAGTTTTATAAGTAAATTTAGGCACATCTTTCTTCTGCCAGCTACCAAGATATTTATTAACTAATGTTTTAGCTTCATCAACATTTATATCTCCGACTAATGCTAAAATTGCTATGTTTGGTCTGAAAAAGTTTGTGTAATAATCTTTGCACATTTGTAATGTAATAGAATTAACCTCATCTTCTGTTTGAACCTCACCATAAGGATGATCTTTGCTATATAAAAGTGATTTTCTTAGATTCTCTGCAATCGCATTTGGTTGTTCTTTAGCCGCCTGCAATCCTGATAAAGTTTTCTTTTTAATTTTATCCAGCTCCTTTTGTTTGAAATCAGGAGTTAAAACTATATCTGAAATTATTGAAAATAACTTTTCAAAATGTTTTGTCAGCGCAGAACCATAAACCATCTGACCACCGGTAAACAGACTGGCGCCCATAAAATCAACGGCTTCATCAATTTGACTCTTTGTCATATCTTTAGTACCGGTTCTAAGCAATTGACCAGCCATGCTAATATAGCCTACATGATCGCCTTCGAAAATTGGATCTCGTACAAATTCCATTCTAAATGTAATTTTAGGAATTTTATGGTTTTCTACTACAATAACTCTTAGTCCGTTATCCAATGTAAACGATTGATACTGACCAAGATTTATCTCGGGCGCCGGACCGGGTTTCGGTTGCTTGCTTCTATCAAGCTGAGCAAAGGAAGTAATACTTAAAATTAATACTAGCAGTATTGCAAATATTTTTGTTTTCATTTTTTATTTCTCCGAATAAAATTTTATAAAATTCTTACGTTCTTATTTCTTAATTGAAGCAGGTAAATAATAAAGTACTACTCTATTCTTGTCTTGCAAATATTTGTCGGCAACTCTTTTAATATCTTCTCTCGTTACTTTCATATAATTATTGATTTCAGTGTTAATTAAATTAGGGTCATGGAAAAAGACGTAATATTCAGCTAAATCCGATGCTATTCCATTCTGAGTAGAGTTTTGAGAAACAAAATCATTTTCTTCTTGATTTCTTACTTTTTGAAATTCTTTTTCGGAAATGAGATTATTCTTTACTTTGTTAATTTCCATTTGCATCGATGAATCCAGCTTTGCGGGAGAAACTCCCCTATTACCAATTGCATAGCTTATAAACAAACCCGGGTCTTCCAGAGACATTAAAAACGAACCTGTGTTCAGTGCGATTTGTTGTTTGTCAACTAAGTCTTTTTTTAACCGTGAACTTTCACCTCGTGAAAGAACTGTAGCAAGCATTTGTAGTGCATAATAATCATCTGTGTTTTTAGCCGGCATATGATATGCATAAGAAATAAGCGGCAGCCTTACATTTTTATAATAAACAGTATCGCGTACTTCAGCTTTCTGCGGCGGTTCTACAACAGTCGGTTGTTTAATTTTATATTTCCCACGAGGAATATCTGTAAAATATTTTTTAATTAACTTTTCAGTTTTAGCAATAATAATATCGCCGGAAATTGAGAGCGTGGCATTTTGCGGTACATAATAATGATGATAAAAATCCATAAACTCCTGCAATGATGCTTTATCAATATACTGAACCGAACCAATCGGAAGCCATTTATAAGGATGAACTTTATATGCACGTTTAAATACTTCTTCTAAAAAAGCACCGTAAGGTTGATTATCGTAGCGTTGCCTTCTTTCTTCTTTTACTACTTTCCTTTGCGTTTCAACTCCAACGGAATCAACTTTTGCATGCAGCATTCTTTCCGATTCAATCCACAATCCCAATTCTATTTGGTTAGAGGGTAGAATTTCAAAATATAATGTTCTGTCTTGAGAAGTTGTTGCATTATTAGTTGCACCTGCATTTTCCATAATCTTATCAAATTGACCGCGCTTAATATATTTAGAGCCTTCAAACATCAGATGCTCGAAAAAGTGAGCAAAACCGGTTCTTTGAGGATCTTCGTTTTTTGATCCCACATGATATAATACATTAATCGCAACTATCGGTGTAGTGTGATCTTCATGCAAAATTACGTGCAGACCATTCGGGAGATCGAATTGTGTAAACTTAATTTCTTTCCCCTGTCCAAATACTTGAAAGGAAAAGAAAATGATAAACAATAATGAAATTATTTTAACTCTCATAATTTTACCTTTGATTTGTATGAATATAATCTGTTTATTAAAGTAAAGATACAAATTTAAGTTCTAGATAAAAATGAATAAACTTCTAAATAAATAAAATTTATTAATTAGGTTTTATCCTAAATTATTTGGACGTTCCGAACTGTAATAAGTTGCTGCTAAAATAAAAAAGCCATGGATAAAACGGTAACCATGGCTTATCTTTAAAAATCATATATAATAATTGCTATCGTAATTTACTAAGCAAATGATTTAGCAAGTCGTTAATATTAATTCTTTTTTGTTCCATAGAATCTCTTTCTCTAACTGTAACAGAATTATCTTGTAAGGTTTGTGTATCTACCGTAATGCAAAACGGAGTGCCCGCTTCATCCTGCCTTCTGTACCTTCTGCCAACAGCTCCTTTACTGTCATAAAACACTTTAAGAAAAGGTCTTAAATCCGCTTCTATTTTTTTTGCCACTTCCGGCATCCCGTCTTTATTTACCAATGGTAAGATGGCAACCTTAATCGGTGCCAATTTAGGATGCAATTTTAATACAACTCTTGTTTCACCTTTAACTTCCTCTTCATGATAAGCATTAACTAAAAATGCCATAAAAGAACGACTTGCACCGGCAGAAGTTTCAATTATATAAGGAATATACTTTTCTTTTAATTCTTCGTCGTAATATTTTTGAGATTTACCCGAAAACTCTTCATGCCGGCTTAAATCAAAATCCGTTCTATTATGAATTCCTTCAATCTCTCCCCAACCGAAAGGAAATTTATATTCAATATCTGTTGCTTCTTTTGCATAATGAGCCAATTTATCCGGCGGATGGTCGTGAAATCTTAGTTTATCTTGTGCGATTCCCAACGATAAATACCATCTCATACGTTTCTCTTTCCATGTATCATACCATTTTTTATCATCACTGGGTTTTACGAAGTACTGCATTTCCATCTGTTCGAACTCGCGGGTTCTAAAAAGGAAATTTTTAGTATTTATTTCGTTTCTGAACGCTTTACCGATTTGAGCAATACCAAAAGGCAGTTTCTGCCGACTTGCACTTTGCACATTTAAAAAATTTACAAATATTCCTTGTGCCGTTTCCGGGCGCAAATAAATTGTATTACCCTCTTTTTCAACCGGACCTAAAAATGTTTTGAACATTAAATTAAAACTTCTCGGCTGCGTAAACGACTCCTTACTTCCGCATTGCGGGCAGCTAATTTCTTTTAATAATTCCGGCGCAAGTTCATCGTTCTCCAAAAGTGTGGCAAATTTCTCATTTAGATCATCTCCGCCTGCAATAATTTCTTCTGCAAAATCAATATGTTGGGAGCTAGCTTCTTTTAAATCTTGCATAAAATGTCTCAAGATTTTTTCTTTTTTCTTATCACTAATAAATTCAGCTATCGTATCGAGCCTGAACCTCGCTTTACAAACCTTGCAGTCGATCATGGGATCCGTAAAATTTTCCACATGCCCGGAAGCTTCCCACACGCGAGGATGCATAAGAATAGAGGCATCAAGACCTTCAACGTCATCTCTATAAGTCATAAACTTCCACCATTCGCTTTTTATATTGTTTAACAGTTCAACACCAAGCGGACCGTAATCCCAGCATCCGTTTAATCCTCCGTATATTTCACTTGATTGGAAAACAAATCCTCTTCTTTTAGAAAGGGAAACAATTTTTTCGATAATACTGTTTTGTTTATTATTCTGTGCGATGACAAACCTCTAAATATCTGTTTAATAAAAATGCAAATATAACAGATTTGACTAATAAAGGCTTGTAAAAAACGTGGGAGCTACTAATCTATTTTGTCGCACTTACTAATTGAATCTTAGTAACTTAAAAACTATTTTCGGAAGAATTTACGGTAGTTCTATTATCTCTAGTTTCTTCATTAATCCAATCAACACCAAGAAAACTTAGGAGCTTATCAATTTCCAAGGCTTTTTCCATCATTTCAATTTCCTGTTTTCTATCGAACTTATCCTGTCTAAAATTTCTTGCCCATTTAACCATCAATTTCCTTTGGGCTTTTAATTCTTTAGTTAGTCTTACAATAATATCTAATTCACCAGCCATAATTTGAAGTTTGTAAAGTAATGAAAATATAGTTTTTAAGTGAATTATCGGATATGAACATGTGAAAGTTTATACTAAAGCAAATTTTTAATTGTAGGCTTTAATCTCACTAGACTCTTGAACGACAACCTTAAAACCTTCTAAATTGTTTGGTATTTTATTTCGGATATCACTTGTAAGCGCCAGAACTAACACTTTAATATATTTTTCTTTTTCCGAACCCGCAATTCCAATGCTTATTACACCAGGCAATTTAAGTAACTTGTCTTCATATTTTTCTTTAACGGCAATTATTTTGTCCATTGAGTTCATCTGATCTATAATAGTGAAGTAGTCCGGTAAAAACTTCTGCAAAATTATCAAAGCACCAAGTCTACCGAACTACTTAAAAAATAATTTTAATTACTGCAAATTGTAACGCCAAAATGATCCAATACCATTTGAATTGGATTTCCAATAGTAGTTTCTGTTGAGCCGGCATACAACAAAGCAACAGGATTATTGTTTGAATCATCCGTTACTATTAAAGAACCGGAATCACCACCGGCGGA
>CBEVZC010000033.1:0-25961 GCA_965554225.1 uncultured bacterium
CTATTTTAATGAAAGTCAAAAATTGATTGAATATAAAATTTCATGTTTTCATTATAAAATAACCATAAAATAATTTATAATTTAATATAATTTTACTTTTTCCTCAACATTTCTCAATAATCTTCCATCTTTAATAATATTCAATATTTTCTGTATATCTAAATGAGTTTCTCTATCGTTATTTAACGGCCTAACATATTTACGAATGGTTTTATATGCTTCTGAAGTTCCCTTTCCGCATTTTAGCGGTTTTAGAAATTCAATTCCCTGTGCGGCAGTCATTAATTCTATTGCAATTACCTTTTGAACATTCTGAAGAATATCAAAGCATTTTCTTGCTGCGATTGAACCCATGGAATTATGGTCTTCTTGATTAGCCGAAGTTGGGATTGAATCAACACTTGCCGGATGAGCCAAAACTTTATTCTCCGAAACCAAAGCTGCCGCAGTATATTGCGCAATCATCAGACCGGAATTTAGACCGCCTTTTTTAGTAAGAAATCTTGGTAAATTACTTAACGAACCGTTTACAAGCCGTTCAGTCCTTCGCTCCGATACATTGGCAAGTTCGGAAAGGGCAATTGCCAAAAAGTCCATTGCTAATGCAATAGGCTGACCGTGAAAATTACCGCCTTCCAAATGATCGCCTTGTTCCGGGAAAATCAGAGGATTGTCGTTGACCGAATTTAATTCTATTTCAACTCTCGAGCATACATAATTTATTGTGTCCCGCGAAGCACCGTGAATTTGCGGAATACACCGGATTGAATACGAATCCTGAACGCGAGAATCATTTTTAAGATGCGACTTCCGTATTTCACTGCCTTTAATTAGACTAAGCATATTCTTTGCTGTGGTTATTTGTCCAGGGTACGGACGAAGTTTGTGCAGGCGTAAATCGTATGCCTTATCCGTTGCTCTTAATGCTTCGTGACTAATTGCAGCGCTAATATCCGCCGTTTTTATTAATTCCTTTGCTCTCAGACAAATAAAAGATGCAAAAGCAGTCATCATTTGAGTTCCGTTAATTAAGGCTAATCCTTCTTTTGCGGCAAGTTTAACCGGAGTTAAGTTAAAATTCTTCATCGCAGTTTTTGAAGAAATTATTTTAGTCCTTTCGGCAAGAGGACTATTAATATCTTTTATTATTTGGACTTTGCCTTTTCCGATTAATGCTAAAACCAAATGTGCAAGCGGTGCTAAATCTCCGCTGGAACCAACTGAACCTTGAGAAGGAATAACCGGAATAATATTGTTGTTCATAAAGTTAATTAAAAGTTTAAGAGTTGATAGGCGAATACCGGAATGACCTTGTGCTAAAGCGTTAATGCGGAGAAGCATCATTATTTTTACAATAAACGGCGGCAGCGGTTTCCCAACTCCCGCGGAATGGCTTACAATAAGATTTTCCTGCAATTGAGCTAAATTTTTATTTGAAATTTTCACATTTGCAAATTCTCCAAAGCCGGTAGTTACTCCATAGATAACTTCATCGGTTTCCACCCATTTGTCAATTAAAGCTCTTGCACGCTTTATATTTTTCTCGGCCTCTTTAGTAAGTTTTACAACCGGATTTTCTTTCAAGAAAAAATCAATTTTTTCAAGCGCTAACGATTTACCGTCAATGTATAAAGTTTTCTTTTTCATTTCTTTGTTCCTTTAACAAATTAAGCTCATCTAAAGACCTTTGTTTGTATTTATTAAATTTAATATTCTATTGCTGTTTGTAATGCCGGTTCTGTACTTAATTATGCAGATATCATTTTCATATTTTATAGAAATTACTTCGGCTAACTTATGAATTTTTGCAATTAGTTTTGAATTGGTAATAGGTATTTCAATTTCCTTTTCAACAAAATTATGCTCGTATAAATCCAGCAGTAAAGCTTCTAATTTTTTTATGTTCATTCCCCGTTCAGCCGAAACAACAATACTTTGCGAAAATTTATTATTTACATATTTTATTGCGGATTTGTTTTTCAGCAAATCAACTTTGTTAAAAACCTTTATTCGGGGTTTCTTTTCACAATGCAAATCTTTTAAGGTTTTCTCAACAATTTTTATGTGGTCTTCAAAATACGGGTTGGAGATATCTATTATATGCAGAATAAAATCAGCTTTACGTACAACATCCAAAGTACTTTTGAAAGACGCAACAAGGTGATGCGGTAGTTTTCTAATAAAACCGACTGTGTCGCTTATTAGTAGTTCTTTATTTTTGCCAAGAATCAATGAACGGGTTGTTGAATCTAAAGTTGCGAAAAGTTTATTCTCAACTAAAACGCCAGCTTTTGTCAGCCTGTTTATAAGTGTTGATTTTCCGGCGTTGGTATAACCGACCAAAGAAACTTTAACATAATTTTTACGGGCAAGGCTTTTTGTTGTTTGCTGCGAATCTATTTTTGCCAGCTTCTCTTTTAATTTAGCAATTCGTGTTCTTATTATTCTTCTATCGGTTTCAATTTGTGTTTCGCCGGGACCTTTAGTTCCAATGCCGCCGTACTGCTTTGATAAATGCGTCCAAGCGCGTGTTAACCTCGGAAGCATATATTGAAGCTGTGCAAGCTCAACTTGAGTCTTTGCCTGTCTCGTTTTAGCATGCGATGCAAAAATATCAAGAATCAGTCCGCTGCGGTCTAATATTTTCCTATCGATCAGCCGTTCTAAATTTCTTGCTTGTGTGGGGTTTAAATCATCATCAAAAATGATTAGAGAAATATCATTAAGTTCAGCTAGTTCGGCTATCTCCTCCGCTTTGCCTTTTCCAATAAAATAAGCCGGATCAACTCTGCTTCTTTCCTGAATAATTTTAATAATCGTTTCTCCGCCGGCGGTTTCCGTAAGCATTTCCAGCTCGTTCAGGTATTCTGCAACTCTCTCTTTTGAAATATCTCTGGTTTTTACGGCAATAAGTATTGCGCGTTCTATTTTGTTCTGTTGAATTTCTTGCATAGTTCAAATATTAAATAGTATAAGTAATAAAAGTTATTGTATTGTCGTCGAATCCATATCTTTCTTGGAGCTTTTGGAAATCATCATTTCAATAATGGCAAAAAGGAAAGCAAGTATAAGAAAATATTTCCACAGTTCCGTGCCGAATCTGGATTGGTAAATTTTATTTCTGAAATCCTCGTTTGCATTTAAACTAATTATTCTACCGCTAAAATGAAATTTATTTAGATATACTTCAAAATCTTTTTTACTAATATAGTTCAGAATAGATTCATCTGGATTTATATTAACTTCGGCATAATCAATTAATTTGCTGCCTGAATAAAATTTGTAAGTTCCAACCAAGTCTGTTCTGCCATAATCCAAAAATTTCTTCCTTTCTTCAAGGTCAATATTCAGGAACTCTACTTGTTTATTAGGACGCACAACTTTTACCTGGGGAAGAATTACTTTTCCAAGATTAACACTAATTTTATTTCCGGCAACTATGTCTTGGGCAGTTCTGTTTTTGGATGTTAAGTAGAAGATTAATTTGTTCATCAACGGAGCAAAAATTCCCTTGATAGGGAAGTTGCTCCAGCTCAACACCGGTGCGGTATTGAACAGTACTATTTTTCCCGATTTTATCTGAAACTCGCTTAGGAAAGAGCTTTTATCAATCAAAGAGATAATAGTTTTTCCTTTCCCCGAAGGTTCCGTTTTAAAGAAATGATAAATTTCCGGTGAATCCAATTGGGGTTTGGAACCTTTTTGAAAAATGTTTGAAAAGACCGGATGCTTAAAATTGATTTTATCGAAAAGCATGGGCTGCTGTATTCCCGGTTTTATTTGTGCTTCACCCGAAGCAGAAGGAAGTCCGACTGCTTTGCAAAGATTATTAAACTGTAGCAATGTAGATTGTTTCCCGGGCATTAAAATTAAATTTCCGCCACCGTATATAAAGTTTCTAATTCTATCGTAGTTGCCGAATTTTTTAGAACCGACAATTATTACAACATCGAATTGTTTAATATTAAAAGCATTTATCTGTGTTAACTTTATGCTTTTTAAGATAATGTAATCAGACAGATTATTGCTCAACGCCGTGCTTACATATTTAGTATCACTTGGATTATCCGAAGCAACAAGAACGGAAATTTGTTTAGGAACGAAAATACCCGCAAAGTATTTGTTGTCCTGCAGAATATCGTCTTCTTCGGTTTCCGAAATAATTTCAAGAAATCCTGACTCTTTTAATGAAGTTTCAAAATTTACTTGTTTTGTTTTGTTTGGATTAAGGTTTATGCTTGCCTGAGCTTTCCTTTTGCCGTTAAAAAACAAAGATAAAATTGAGTTGCGGACAATTTCCTTTGAATTATTTTTTATGGTTGAAGTAAAACTAATAGGTTTATTGATTTCGAAAATTTGGTTGTTAACGGTAAGGTTTTTATTTGTTAAATTTTGTACATCTTTCCCGTTAAAAGTGAAAGTATAGACTCTTGTGTTTTTGTCTAATAAAGATTTTCCTATTTCCGTTGTGTCAATTTTCGCAGGAAAGTTAAACTTTTGGAAATCAGAAAGAATATAAACTTCTTTATTAAAATTTTGTGAGTTATTAAGTAATACCGATGCTTTAATTAACGCTTCCGTCAATGGGTTACTTACGTATGATACTTGGGTGTTGTTAATTCTACTAATTAATTTTGACTTTTGGGATGTAAGCGCCTGCTCTTCGGTCTGCTGATCCGCAGTAAAAATTACAGCAGCTTCATCTCCGCCCTGCATATTTTCTATTAATTCTTTTGCTGCTTTTTTAGCCTGGTTTAAGTACGAACCTTTCTCGTCTATTACGCTCATACTGTATGAATTATCGAGAATAATTACAGCAGTTGTTTTTGCGGTAGAAGATGCGCTGCCCAGTGAAAAATGCTTTACTGTCGGTCTTGCAAAAGCTGCTACGAGAAATATAATTATTAAAACTCTTAGTGCAAGCAGAAGCCACTGCTTAACTTTAATTTTTCTGATTTTGGATTTTTGCAGTTCTTTTAAGAAAAGAAGCGTGCTGAATTCAACTTTTTTTAATTTCCTTAGGTTAAACAGATGTATTAAAATTGGAATAACCGCGGCTATTAGTCCTAATAATACAGCCGGATTTAAAAATACCATATAAATAAACCTTGCATGTTTCTAACCTTAATACGACTCTTAAGAATTTAATGTTTCCGGTTAAAAATAACAAAAAAGTAGTAGATTAGTTTGAGAAAGGAGTAATAATATAATAAACCAAGTCCCTTAAAGGAACTTGGTTTATGAAATAAATTATGCTTTATTCAAAAAAGTAACGCAGTCCAATCTGCATTCGCCATCTGCTAAAAAGACTAGGGTCATCAACGAATGTTTTCTTTACGCCATCGAATATAAAAACCGGGTCGCCATTAGAATCAAAACTATCTAACTTAAGCGGCGAAGTTGCTGCCGGAGAAGCAACTTGTCTTACACCCCAGCTGGAATTAAGCAAATTAGGAAAGTTTAATATATCAACACTTAACTGTAGTGTATTCTTTTTCCCAAATGCTTGAACAGAAAAATCTTGCATTATTTTTAGATCAAGATTAAAATACCATGGATTTACCAAACCATTTCTCTCGGCTATTTCTCCACGATGCTTGCTTAAATAACTATCTTGTTCAATAAATGCATTTAATGCTGCCCACTGGGATGGATCTTTCAATTTAATATCATTAGCATTTCTAGGAATATAAATAAGATCATTCCCTCCTGCCCCGTCGCCATTTACATCGCCAGCATAAATGAATGAATATCTGTTACCGCCTGCAGTAGTAAATAAATTGCCTTCAGCGGTTTCCATAAATACGCCAAATGTAGTTGCCAGATTATTATTCCATTCATGTTTATATGTTAATCCACCTATAATTCTATGCTTTTGACCAAATTGCGAGTTGCTAAGTTCAGGTTTATTGGGATCACCTTGTACAGGGTTTCCCTGGAAAAGAGCAGACGCAATTTCAGTTGTTGTCATAATATTTTGAGCATCTAAATAACTGTATGCCAAATTGGCGGAAAGTCCAAAATCGAATTGTTTTCTTAACTGAGCAGTAATATTAAAGTTATAACCTTCACTGCTGTTATCAATTACATAAACACCTGCGCCATCAGCACCCCAATTAGTATCAGCACGCGCGCCTCCGAAATAAGGTCGACCGTCCTTTAGAGTTCTTTGAGGAAGACCAAGGTTTGCATTTCGTACGTACACCGAATTTATATCTTTGGAGTAAACAAATTCCAAAGTTCCAATTATGTCTTCAGGTAATTTAACATCAAAGGCAAGATTAGTTGTCCAAACTTGCGGCCATTTGAAATCGCTAGCCATTGCATTTAAGTCAAAAGATTGTTGTAATTCGGAATTATCTTTTGTTTTTATGTGTTCAGCACCGGGGGCCGGCGGTAAATTAGGGTTAGCGCCTGGATTTGAAATATTATTTCCTATCCAAACAAAAGGAATTCGTCCTGTAAAAATTCCTGTTCCACCACGAATTTGAAGTGATCTGTCACCTTTTACATCCCAATTGAATCCAACTCTAGGTGAAAACAATGGAGTAGCATCAGGTAGTTTACTCTGATCGACTGTTTCCGGATTGTCGTTTTCATCTAAAAGTTTTAATGATCTTGAAAAAGGATTGTCCACCGGCTGTGTAATGTAAGTTGGAATATCAACTCTCACGCCGGCAGTTAGACTAAATTTTTCAGTTGCTAGGAATTCATCCTGAGCATAAAATGCTAATTGACCAACTTTAATAAACTCACCTTTAAATGGCACGTTGGCAGGTGTTACATTAGCTTCAAAATCTTGTGGATTTGAAGGATCTGTTGCTGCAAAGAAATCGGCTATAGAGTTGAATGCTGTTCCGCCTGGCCAGGTATTGAATCCTAATGTTCCGTACCTAAACAAGTTGAAAGAGTTAAAGAAACTAAAATATTCATAAGTAGCACCGACAGTTAATACATGTTTTCCAATATAGTAACTAAAATTGTCTGTAAACTGAAGAACATCTTGATCTAAAATATTATGTATAGAAAATGGTTCGTGACCTACTGTAGTATAAGTTAAACCGGCTTCACCAATTTCAATTGTGGGGAAAGGTCTGCTGAATGGGTCTCTAAAATCTCTAAATCTATTATAACTAACGAAAAATTTATTTGAAAATTTCTGGTAACT
This sequence comes from uncultured bacterium, assembly GCA_965554225.1. Taxonomy (GTDB): domain Bacteria; phylum Bacteroidota; class Ignavibacteria; order Ignavibacteriales; family Melioribacteraceae; genus BMS3ABIN04. The sequence continues at coordinate 7,169 of CBEVZC010000033.1, forward strand.
ACTATTTAGCTCCAAAGCAAAAGAGTTTAATTGGTTATTGATAGTATAACCAGAATTTTTAAAAGGTAGACTATTTTGGTTTGGTCCACGACCCGTATTGTTATAACTTATTGCAAATGGATGCGGCGGTTTATCCCGTCGAGCATTTAGATAGTTATAGCGAAATGTTAAGTTGTTTTGATCGTTTATGTTCCAATCAAGTTTTATTAATATTTTTTCATTATCCGTTTTATGAAAAAATCCTTCATACGGACCCGGATCATAATTGTAAACATCAATCATTCTTTGTCTAATTTGGTTCATTACAGAAGCTTGTACTCTGCTGGTTCCGGCATCATTATTAGTAGGATCACCATCTGTATCTGCTTTAAAATTAGTTCCCGGGTCTTCTCTTCTTTCCAGCTCGCCATTTATGAAAAAGAACAATTTATTTTTCATAATTGGTCCGCTAACCGTAAAACCGTATTGATTAAATTTTAGGTCTGGATTTAAAATTTTGGAATCACCGACTTTATCTCCTTGCAAGTTTTCATTTCTGAAGAAAGTATAAATGGAACCTTTAAAATTGTTTGTACCGCTTTTAGTAACGGTATTTATTCCGGCACCAGTAAATCCTCCTTCTCTTACGTCGTAAGGAGCAATTGATACTTGTACCTGCTCAATAGCATCATAAGGTAAAGGCTCAGCATTTGACTGCCCGCCCGGTGAGGGATTATCAAGTCCGAATGGATTATTAAAGTAAGAACCATCAACTGAATAATTATTATAAAGCCAGTTTTTACCGCCAAAGCTGAAGTTCCCGTCACTTCTAGGGTCTAATCTTGTTAAATCACGGATACTTCTCTTTATTGTCGGCAAGGCTTGAACTTCATTCGGATTAATAAATGTAGCGGCCCCTGTTCTCTCACTATTCAAAACAGCATTTTTATTTGCTGAAATAGTTATTTCGCCAAGTTTCACAGATTTGCTTATAAGCTTGAAATCGAGTCTGAATTTCTCACCGATTCCAAGGAAAATATTTGTCTGTTTTTCTTTGTTATATCCAACAAAAGAAACAGTGATTTCATAAGGTCCCCCAATTTTTAAGTTAGGCAAGTTATATAAACCACTTTTTCTTGTAGAAGTTCCATATTGAGTTCCACTTGGAACATGAACGGCAATTACATTTGCTCCGGGAAGAGGGTTTCCATCAGCATCGGTTACAACACCGCTCGCAGATGCAGTTGTAACGCCCTGTGCAAATAAAATTGAAGTTATTCCACTAAAGAGTAGAATAATAAAAGTAAATACGGAAATTTTTTTCTTCATGTGTACTCCTTTCTTTATTTGGTTAAGAACAAAAATGATTTAGTAAAATCTTTCAATGTATTTTGCTACAAACAAATTATTGTTTAGACTAATTCATCAAGTTATTCTAGTTTTGATGGGATTGTAATTTCCTTCGATTAAAAAATTACTAATTAAAGATAAATAAAAATTAGAAATAAATTTTGATTTTTATAAGATTTAATATTTGTACTTTTGGTAAATTTTTATTAATTGGTCTATTAGAAATTTTAAATCGAAATGCTTAATTGCTCTCGCTCGTGCGTTTTTCCCTAATGCATTTCGTTTCTCAGGTGAATTGATTAAAATTTCTAATTTCTCGGCAAAATCGTCCCCGTTTTTATTTTGGAATAATAGACCGGTTTTTTCGTCAATAACAATATCAAGAATTCCATTTGCATTTGAACTTACGGTGGGCTTAGCCATTGACATAGCTTCAACTAAAGCAATTCCGAATGCTTCCGAGTGCGACGGAAAAGCAAAAATATCCATTGCATCTAATACATCAACCGTATCCTTTCTAAACCCAGTAAAAATAACATACCTTTCAAGCTTGTACTTTTTCACCAAACTTTCAATTTTATTAAAATAATCTTTTTCTCCTCTGCTAGCTTCGCCGACTAGAAGAAAGATCAAATTTTTATACTTTGAAGTCAGTTTTTTAGCAGCAAAAAGAAATTCTTCGTGACCTTTACCCCAAGTAAAGCGTGCCATCATTCCAATAACAATATTACTGTTGTCAATACCAAATTCTTCTCTAACTTTTTCCCCTTTCGCATTTTGCGGTGAAAATATTTCCGTATCTACTCCATCAAAAAGGATTTTTACTTTGTCCTTTGGTAACGGTGTTGTTTCCAATAGGTTATTTTTAATGATTGTACTTATTGCAAAAACGGTGGTTACTCGTTTATATAATATTCTGTGTAAAAAATCTTTTTTTGATATGAATGAACCGACATGTTTGGTTAAAAATAAAGGTATGTGAGAGTTTGCAAGTTTTAATGCCGGTACTAAATGCCAAAGATCTTTTGATGCGTGTGTGTGAATTAAATTGTAATTCCCCGATCTAATTTTACCGGAGAGTTTTATCGTTTCAATAGGATTGAAATATCCTTTTGCACTGTAATTGATAATAGGAATACCCAATGCTTTAGCTTCATGGAAAATTTTAGAATCAGGATAACAGATAAGATCTACGGATATTTCTTTGTTTATCAATTCCCGCAAGGAGGTGATTGTGTACATTTCCATTCCGCCCCAACTGAGCGAAAGACATGAATAAAGAACTTTCATCAATATATCTTTTTAATATTAGCGCCCTTAAAATAATGCAGCAAAATTTCATCAAATTTATATCCCATCTCACTCATTACTGCAGCTCCTATTTGGCAAAGCCCGACACCGTGTCCCCAACCGGCTCCTATAATAATAAATTTTTGTGGAATTCCATCAACAATATCTTCTTTATCCAAAACGAATTCAGAGCTATACAAGTGAGTATCCGATAAAATTTTTCTTATGTATAATTCTTTTCCTACGGTTAAAGTTTTTTCCGAACCTACAATTTTAAGCTTTATTATTCTACCTGATTTACCCCTTTCGATTGGTATTAAGTCAATAATATTACCGAAGTTAAAACCACTTTTGGTATTTATCAGTTCAGCTATTTCATCTTGTGAGTACTCTACTTTCCATCTATAAAAATCTGTGGTCTCCTGGTCGTATTCCAGCAAAACCGTAGAAAGAATTTTTCTATCGGTTGTATTACAAAATGCAGGAGGTGAATTCCTTATCCATTTTTCGGCGGCGGTTTCGTTGCTAAGATCCAGGTCATAACCGTCCGGTTCAAATTTGTAATCAATTATTTTTGTTAAATAAGGTTTGGGTTCAGGTTCCCATACATTTTCGAATGCTTCGGTAATTCCGCCGCAAGACTTTGAAAACCTGGTATCACAAAGTTCATCATTGTATGTTAAAACAAGGCCTATTGTATCTTTGATTGCGTCTTGCGCATTGTGTGCCGTAAGTTTGGTAATTCCTTGATATCTTTGGCAGTGATCATCTGCGCAAACATCAAATAAAGTATGATCTTCTCTATCGTACCATTTAATAAACTCGGTATCCGTTAGTATTTCAGATTTATAATTAGTGTGCTTATTTTTGAATAACTTGCTTTTTTCAATCTGTGCCAGCAGCCAGCTTCTTGAAATAATTGCATGAGCTTTTAAAAGTTCATGCGGACTGTTAGCACTCATTTCGGAAGAAATAACACTTGTAAGATAATGTTCAACCGGTAGGATGTTTACAGCCGTTAATAATTTGTTGTCGATTATAAATTTTAACGAACCGAGAAATCTCTGGTTTTCCTTTTTTTCCCAATGAAATCTTTTGCCAATTATTACATCTCGCAAAACAAATGAATTGGAATCAAAATCATCCGGAACTAAAACAGCATTATTACCGAGTTTATTTTTATCTTTCTCGTTATCAAGAATAATTTCTCCGCTTTCAATGTAAGCTGTATATTTTCCATTAAATGTTTGAGAAGATTTCGGATCAATAAAACTACCGTAAAAAACAATTTTGATTTCTTTGTCAGATAAAATGCCTACACTTACTTCAGGTTCATGCATAATTAAAACCATAAAATTTGTCGATGAAAATAAAAAATACAAAAATAACTCTTAATCTGTAAAAATACTTTTTACTATTTCAATCGTCATAATTACAAAATACTTTTGCTTAAAAAAATATGTTTATAATTTCAAAAAATAAATTTAAATTGGTATTAAAATTTTTTTAATATTTTACTTACGTAAGATTTATGGAAGATAAAGGTAAGTTCATAATATTAATAATTTCAGTACTATTCTATCTTTCTATCAAAACTAACGCCCAGCCTGATACAAATTTAATTTTAAGTGAAGTAATGTTTAGACCGTCGGCTTCCAATAGCGAGTTTATTGAAATTTATAATCCATTAACGAACAATCCGGTAGATTTATCCGGTTTTACAATTAAGTATCAAACATCCTCGCCGGATTCGATTATTGCCGTAGATAACGGAACTATTCTTAACTCCGGTCAATTTGCCGTGGTGTTAGAAGGCGACTATGATTTTGGAGCCGGAATATATAAAAGTATTATTCCGTCATCGGCTCTTGTTCTGAAAATTGACGATAATGCTTTTGGCAGTTCGGGAATGTCTAATTCCAGTAGCAGAATAATACGGTTAATTAATTCGAATCTGGATACTATTGTCGTTTATACATATTCGGCAAATAACGGAGCAGGCATTTCAGACGAAAAAGTGTTTTTAAATAAGAATAATGAAAGTGCCAATTGGAAAAATTCTATAATTCAAAACGGAACTCCGGGATTTAAGAATTCCGTATCACCAAAGGAACTGGATATTGCCGTAGAGGATGTAAGAATATTTCCCAACTTTCCAATCGCCGGAGATAGTATATCGATTGAAGTTAAGATTAGCAATTTAGGAGTTACAACTTCGGATGTGTTTTCGGTTAGAATTTACTATGATTTAAATTTGAATGAAATTGGTCAAGATAGCGAACTTTTAAAAGAAGAAAATTTTAACAACTTGGCTGCCGGGGATTCGATTTACGTAAGCACTTCAATAGATAATGTGAAGGGCGGGAAAAATAGTGTGATTGTCAAAGTTGCTATGAATAATGACGAAGATAATTCAAATGATGAACTAATTAAATCTTTTACAGCCGCCAATAGTCTTATCGGTTTTAACGATGTTGTTATTAATGAGATAATGTATAAACCGTCTGCTGAGGAGCCTGAATGGATTGAGGTGTTTAATAGAAGCGATAGTTCAGTTAATCTAAAGAATTGGAAATTGACCGATAATACTTCTTTAAGTATGGTATCGGAAGATAATCTAATTTTAGGATCAAGCGAATATTTAGTATTGAGCGACAACGAATCAATAAGCAATTTCTATCAAATTCCTTCACAAGTAAGAGTAATTAATCTCCCTTCGCTAAATAATAGCGGAGATGCCGTAATAATCAAAGACTCCCTCGACAGGATAATTGATAGTGTTAAATACTCCTCAGATTGGGGCGGGAATAATGGAATTTCCTTAGAAAGAATATCGGCTTGGCAACCAAGTGACGAAATAACCAACTGGAAAAGTTCGCATGGTAAATTTAAGGCTACACCTGGTTATATTAATTCGGTTACTCAAAAAGAATATGACCTGATAGCTGAAGATATTAAGTTTTCTCCCAAATTCCCTTTTGTAAATGATACGGTTGCAATTACTGCTGTTATAAAAAATATAGGAAAATCAGAAGTATCATTTAACATTAGATTATTAGATAATCCAAGTTCGGATTCTACTTTTACTCGAGTTATTGAAACTTCCGGGGATTTGATATTGTTTCCGGAAGATTCTCTGCTCTATAATTTCAATTACAAAATTCAAAAGATAAATAGTAAAAAGATATTTAAGATTTTAGTCTTATCGGAGAAAGACCAAGATACTACCAATAATACCTTTGTTAAATCAATTGAGCCCGGCTTTCCGGCAAAATCCATTGTGATAAACGAGGTAATGTATAATCCGGTTAACGGTGAACCGGAGTGGATTGAGCTTTATAATAATATCGATAAAAAAATAAATTTATCGGGTTGGTCAATTAAAGATGTTTTTACTACTCCGATTTCAAAAATGATAAATGAGAATATTGATATTTTACCAAGCTCATATTTAGTTATTACCAAGAGTTTGTCGATACTTAATTATCACAGAATTATTCCGGTTCCGTTATTGGATTTAAACTTTGCAAATTTGAATAATGACATTGACGGAGTGGTCTTAATAGATAACAGAGGAATGACTATTGATTCCATGCTTTATGATAATTCTGAAAACGGACATAAAGGAAGTTCGTTGGAAAGAATAAATTCTTTGGAATCGTCTACCGAAATTTATAACTGGAAACCATCGATAGATATTGAGTTAAGTACACCGGGAAGAATAAACAGTGTTACTTCCAAAAACTATGATTTGACTTTCAGCAGCATAAAAGTAATTCCTCAATTTCCTCTTCCTAATGAAGAAGTTAAAATTTCTGCAGTTGTAAAAAACGAAGGAATTAAAAATGCGGATAATTTCAATATTACGTTTTATTATGGAACTGATTACCCAAATACCACAATTGAAAAAATTAATGGACTTTTTTTATTATCAGGAGATTCATTAAATGTTATAACTCAAAACACTATACTAATTCAGGATACACTTGTGATTGCCGCACAAATTACTTGGCAAAATGATGAAGATATGCTAAACAATTTCCTCAAAAAGGAAGTTGTATCCGGTTATGGACGCGGAACAATCTTAATAAATGAAATAATGTATAATCCCAAAACCGGTTTCCCCGAATGGGTAGAATGTGTGAATAGTTCAGACCAAACAGTTAACCTCAAAGATTGGCAAATAAGCGATTTGCTTTCAAAACCGACAAAAGATTTAATTACTTTTAAAAATAGTTTTCTTAAACCGGGCGAATATTTTGTTATCTCAACCGATACGTCATTTTTTACATTACCGGAAAATGTAAAACTTTTCCAATCCCGTTTTGGAAAACTTAGTAACAAAGAAGACGGAGTTATAATTTATGATTTTAGAGGAGCGGTAATTGACAGCATTATGTATAATTTGCACTGGGGAGGAGGTCCCGGTATTTCCCTTGAACGTCTCTCGTTAAACGGCGCATCAAACGATAGCTTAAATTGGTCGTCTTCTTTGGATTCGAGCGGCAGTACTCCGGGCAAAGAAAATTCAATTGTAAATGCAGAAGCTTATAACTTCAATGATTTGATTATAAATGAAATTATGTACAATCCGAAAGAAGATAATTCCGAATTTGTTGAGTTTTATAATGCATCGGATAAAGATATTGAACTCGGAGGATGGAAGTTTACAAATAATTCGGGTTTACTTTTGCCGATAACTACCGGTAGTAAAATACTTAAACCCCGGGAATATTACTTGTTGGCAGCGGATTCATCCGTATTTGATAATTATACATGGCTGAATAAGTCGGTAAATATTAATATTGCGGCTAAAAATTCACTTGCTTTAACCAATCAGTACGGATTTATAACAATATCGGATATATATGGAAATCTAATTGATTCTGTTTTTTATAAATCCGATTGGAATAATAAAAATTTTATTGATACGAAAAATAAATCATTAGAAAGAATTAACCCCGGAATTAATTCCAATAATTCTGATAATTGGAGTACCTCAGTTGATAAAATTGGAGCTACACCGCTTAAACCAAATTCTGTATTTGAAGGAAATGTTTCTTCAAATTCAAGCCTTAGCTTTGTTCCCAATCCATTTTCGCCTGATAATGATGGTTTTGAGGACTTTTGTTTAATAAATTATGATCTAACTCAGCCCGTTGTACAAGTTAGAATAAGAATATTTGACAGTAAGGGAAGGCTTGTTAGAACAATAGAAAATAATGAACCGAGCGGAGCAAAAGGCACAATAATTTTTAATGGTTTAGATGATAGCGGCAACCCGCTTAGAATTGGAATTTATATCGTTTTATTAGAAGCGGTAAATGGTTCGTCTGGTATAGTTGAAAGTTTAAAAGGCGTTGTTGTTGTAGCAAGAAAATTATGAATTTCGGATAAAAAGAAATAAAGTGAATATTATTGTATTTTTATAGAAGTAAAATAAAGTTAATATGACAATTGTTTGACAGTTTTATATTTTAGTGTTGTTGTTTTTATTTTTAATTTATACTTTAGTTATATGAAACAAATAAAAAAGAGGAAAAAATGGCTATTAAAAAGAAGTATCTTAAAACAAAGGACTTTTGTAAAGTTACGTTTAGAGTACCGCCGGAATTAGGCAAAAGTTTTGAAGAAGCTTGGTTAGTCGGTGATTTTAACAATTGGGACGTTCATGCAACTCCAATGAAAAAATTGAAGAAAGATCAGTCTTTTACGGTTACAATGAACTTGCTCAAAGGTAAGGAATATGAATTCCGTTATTTGCTGGATGGGGAAACTTGGATAAATGAAAAAGAAGCTGATAAACATGTTCCCACTTATTACCACGATGCTGAAAATTCTGTTATTGAAGTCTAATTTTTGTGGCTTTATAAGTAAACCGCTGATTTTCGAAATACGTTAAAAGGGTAAAGCAATAAGTCAATTTTTTATATTTATTTTTTGGAATATCTATGCAAGCATTGTGGAATGATACCGTAATTGCGGAAAGTAACGATACAATCGTAATTGAGGGAAATCATTATTTCCCTCCCGAATCTGTTAAAAAGGAATATTTTCAAGAAAGTCAATATCATACTACCTGTCCTTGGAAGGGCGAAGCAAGTTATTTCGATTTAGTTGTAAATGGTAAACATAACGAAAATGCTGTTTGGTATTATCCTAATCCTAAAGATGCAGCAGCACCGATAAAAGGATATTTCGCTTTTTGGAAAGGTGTTAAAATAGTAAATTAAACATTTCAATTTCTGTGTTCTTCTCCAATTGAAAATATTTGTTCAATCAAATAAATTAAGGAGGAAATTATGCAGACCTTTATCTTGTTAACCAAATTATCTCCAGAAATCTCCAGTAAAATCAAAGAAAGACCACAACTTGGAAGACAATGGCTGGATCAGGTTAAAGAAAAGTGCGCCGGAGTTAAATTTATTTCTCACTATGCTCTTCTTGGAAAATATGATTTCATGGATATTTATGAAGCTCCCGATGTTGAAACGGCTGCGAAAGTCTCAATGATCGGTTTACAAAATGGAGCATTTTCTGCAGAAAGTTTAATTGCAATTCCTTATAAAAAGTTTTCTGAATTAACAAAAGAGATTTAGAGATTACATTCTTGTAATAATATTTTTTTTGTAAAGCGAAAGTTCTCTTTCGCTATTAAAAAGGGAAAGGAATAAACTTTTTCTGCTATTAAAAGTTTGAATAATCTGTCTATGGAGTGTTAATAGAAAATCCGCTATACATTTCGGAAATTAGATCAAATTGTTATTGATATTTCCGTTTAAGGATATTTTCAATTTTAATTTGTATTTTACATTAACTTAACTTATCGGGGTAATCTTTTTATTTATGTTTTGTTCTTAATCTTACTCTTTTTCTTGCTCTTACTCTATACCAAAAATATTCTAATTTAAATGGGTAAATAAATGAGAAGCATAAAAAATTTTCTAATAATAGTTTCTTTAATTGCATCTTCAACTTTCTTCGCTCAACCCACAATTTCCGATAAACCTTTAAGCCCTCGAATTGCTAATTATAAAATGAATGTGAAACTTAACCCTAAAACAAAAATAATTAATGGATCTGAAGTTTTAACTTGGAGAAATACATCTGCCGATACAATTCAAGAGCTTCGCTTTCATATGTATCTCAATGCATTTAAGAATACAAAATCGACCTTTTATAAAGAAGGCGGACATAGATTCCGGGGAGAAAATATTAAAGCAAAAGATACTTTGGATTGGGGATGGGTAAATGTTGAATCAATGAAGGACGAAAACGGTTATGAGCTTAAAAACAATATCCGGTTTATTCACCCTGACGATGACAACAAAGATGACCGAACGGTTATAAGTGTTTTGCTCAATAAACCTGTCTTACCTGATTCCGTTATAGTTTTCAATATTCGGTTTCAAACAAAATTACCTAAAATTGTTGCCCGATCCGGTTTTAGTAGGGACTATTTTTTAGTAGCGCAATGGTTCCCTAAAATAGGCGTTTATGAGGTTCCCGGACAGCGTTTTGCAACAAAGGGCAGTTGGAATTGTCATCAATATCATGCTAACTCCGAGTTTTACGCCGATTTCGGCAACTTTGATGTATCAATAACATTACCAAAAGAGTATGTAGTCGGAGCAACAGGACTTGAAACAGATACAAAGCTAAATACTGATGGTACAAAAACCGTTAACTATTCCGCCGAAGATGTTGTAGATTTTGCATGGACGGCATCAAAGAAATATAAAGTGGTCGAAGAACAGTGGAAACATGTTCATATTAAAGCGCTGCTGCAGCCTAATCATCTTTACATGAAAGATAGATTTATCAGTTCTCTCGTTAATGCGCTTAACTATTTTAATGATAACCTCGGAGTTTATCCTTATACAACGGTTACATTGGTTGATCCGCCTTATTATGCAGCTGCAGCAACCGGAATGGAATACCCGACATTTTTTACAACAATGGCTCTTTGGGGAATTCCTGAGGGAATAAAATTGATTGAAGAAGTTGCGGTCCACGAATTCGGTCATAATTACTTTATGGGATTGCTTGCAACAAATGAATTTGAAGAAGCGTGGATGGACGAAGGATTTAATACATATTTCGAGACGCGAATTATGAACCATTATTACGGTGAAAAAACTTCGATGTTTAATTTATTCGGTTTCCATTTTGGCGATTTTGAATTTATGAGAGCGGGTTACGTTGGAATGCGAAATCCTAAAGCTGCTCCTGATGCACGCTTTGCTTGGCAATACCCTGAAGGAAACTACGGAACAATAACATATAATAAAACCGCCACGTGGATGACTACGCTTGAAAGATTAGTTGGATTGAAAACCATGAATAAAATTATGAAAACTTATTACGAAAAATGGAAATTCAAACATCCTACCGGAAGAGATTTTATAAACGTTGTAAATGGAATTATGTTCGAAAAGAACGATAATTATTTGGGTAATAATATGAATTGGTTTTTTGATCAAGTGCTTTACGGAACTGACATATGCGACTATCGATTATCAAGTATTAGAACAAGAAAAATCAATAAGGATAGAGGGATATTTGATGATTCTAATAAAGTAATTACCGCAACGGATTCCCTTAATAAAAAATCGTCTTCAAAATTTTACGAATCTAAAATTTATTTAGACAGACTTGGCGAAGTTAAGATGCCCGTTGAAATTCTGGTTCATTTTGAAAATGGTTCTGAAGTTTTGGAAAATTGGAACGGGAAGGGAAGAGTTAAGGTTTTCAAATATGTTAAATCAAAAAGAATAGCTTGGGCAAAAGTCGATCCTTATAATAAGCTTGCAATTGATATTAACCTGGAGAATAATAGTCTTAGCAGAAAACCGAGGGCATCGGTAGTTTGGAAATATACATCCAAAGTTTTATTCTGGGTCGAGAATACAATGTTGTCCTTTTCAATGTTGTTTTAAATTGTTGTAAATACTCTTTTGTTTTTTGTTTGTTAGAGTAATAATTAAAATTCTAATAGTTGGAAAATAATTATAGGAAATGACGTGAATTTAGTAAAAGCATATTCAAAAGGATTTACTGCGGCGGTTAAATCTAAGAAAATGACTACTCTTATTTATTTGATAATTCTTCTTCTTGGACTTATGGTCGCAGTTCCGTTCTTTAAAGTAATGAAAAATGAAGTGGGATATTCTATGTCTGTCTATTCTTTACTTCATGGATTCGATTTTACTTCCTACAGCGATTTTCTTCAGCATTCGGGGAAAGCCATAAAGCCGTTTACCTCAATTATTTTATGGATTTCAATTTTTTATATAGTGTTTAGCATTTTTTTAAGCGGCGGTATACTTCATATTATTTATAACAAGGAAAATAAATTTTCGCTAAAAGAATTTTTTTACGGGTGCGGCAATTATGTCTTACCTTTCTTGAAGTTAGCTTTCATTAACCTGATTCTACAAATTGTAGTTTTGGTAATTGTTTATTTACCATTAAGCTTAATTTTAGCGGGGTTGAGCAAATCGGTTGAAAGCGAAGCGACGCTTGTTTATGTATTTATTGCAGGTGCCGTAGTTCAATTAATTCTCAGCTCCCTTATTTTTCTTATTTCCGATTACAGTAAAGTTATCATGTTTGTAAACGAGTCCCGCAAAGCTATTGCTTCTTTTTGGTTATCGACTAAGTTTGTATTTAGATATTTTTTCAAAGTTGTATCCTTGTTTTTACTCCTTTTAATTTTGCCGGTTATTGTAATTGTCGCTTATTTAATTTTTTCGGAAGAAATTTTTATAAGATCAAAAATTACATTTCTCATTGTTGTTCTAGTCCAACAAGTATTTGTCTGGTTTCGCGTTTGGTTTAAAATTTGGTTCTGGGGAAGCGAACTATCCTTATTCACGGGAATATTCAATATTGTTAGGAAAAATCAGTCAGAAATAGAAGAAGAATGGAATGTGGAAGAATTAACAGTGGATAATGGATAATTAACAATTTAAGATTTAGATTATTGAATTTATTTCGGTTTTTCTTTGTGCAACTTCGTGGTTCTCTGTGAAACTTAGTGAAATTGTTTTAAATGATTTAAAAATAATCCGTGTATATCATTCTTTTCGGTGTTTGTCCGCGTTCTGTTTCCGGAAAGTGGCAGAGAGTTAAAAATCTATCTCAACCATTCAATAATTTCTCTAACAGCGTTTCACAGAGTTACACAAAGCTGATCACAAAGTTTCACAACGCAAAAATTATAATAATTGCTTACATTTTGCTTTAAATTTATAGCTTACATAAACATCATCTCTATTTCATAAATTTTCTAATTTCTAATTCAATCCGTATAAATCTCGCTTTTCCGTGTTCTATCACTATGAAATTTCTGCATATTTTCATCTTTCAACTTTCCTAGTACTTTTAAATTCGTTATTTTAGCAAAAATTATTCCAAAGTTTTATGAATAGCAATTTTATTGATTTTAACGGTATTTTAGTTGATAAGAAAATTTTTACAAAAAAGTTTTCTTGCGATCTTGAAAAATGTAAAGGCGCGTGCTGCACGATGAAGAGTGATTATGGCGCTCCGTTACTAAAAGATGAAATTGAAGAAATTGAAAAAGTTTACGACATTGTGAAAGAAAATCTTTCCGAAAGAAATGTGAAAGAGATTGAAGAAAACGGGTTTTGGGAAGAGAAAGAAAATATGTTAATGACTCGTTCAATTGGAAGAAGAGATTGTGTTTTTGTTTATTGGGATGGCGATGTTGCAAAATGTGCAATAGAAAAAGCCTATTTCGAGAAAAAAATTAAATTCAGGAAACCTATTTCGTGCCATTTGTTTCCTATTAGGGTAACTAATTTCGGCGGACCAATACTCAAATATGAAGAATATTCCGATTGTAAGCCGGCGTTGAAAAAGGGGAAGAAGGAAAACATTAACATTTTAAACTTTTGCGAAAGTTCAATTAAACGGGGAATTGGTAAATCATTCTTTAACAAATTAATTAAATATTACGAGAAATAAGCATGTTATCACTACATCAAAGACTAAGTCAAATTCAAAAATTATCGCCTCAGCAAATTCAATATCAAAAATTGCTGCAGTTAAATACATTAGCTCTTGAGCAAAGGATTAAAACGGAACTTGAATTAAATCCGGTTCTAGAAGAAACCCAAACAGAAGAAATGGAGATAACTGTTGACCAAAAAGAAGAAAATCCGGATGAAAAAGCAACCGAGAAAGAGGAATTGGAAAAAAGCGAAGATGAATTTGATGTAGAAGATTATATGAACGATGCGGAATTAGACGATACAAGAATAAATAGAAGTCCCGACGAAGATAAAGCGCGACCCGTTGCACCGCTTCGCGAAACTCCTCAGGAAAGACTATTGGATCAATTTCATATGCTGAGTTTACCTGAAGAACAAATGATTCTGGGGGAAGTGATTATAAGCAGTTTGGATAAGGACGGTTATTTTAGAGAAGATTTATCTAAAATTGTGGAGGATTTAAAACTTTTTGAACATTTCGACGTTTCGCTGGAAGTAGCCGAGAATGTTCTAAAAATGATTCAGACTTTGGAGCCTGTAGGAATTGCTGCCAGGAATTTACAAGAATGTTTATTGGTTCAATTAAAAAATTCTTCTTATGATCCTTACTACTCTTATTTGGCAGAAAAAATATTGGAAGAACATTATGATGATTTTGTAAATAAGAGATTTGCCGCTATTCAGGAAAGTATGGATATCACTCGCGATACCTTAAAAACTACACTTAATCTAATTCACAAGCTAAATCCCAAACCCGGCGAGGGATCAAGTGATTTAACGGAATCTAACCAGATTACACCAGATTTCATTATTGAGAAAGTAGATGATAATTATATTATTACACTAAACGACAGAAGCGTTCCGTCGGTTACAATTAGTCAAACCTACCTTGAAATGCTCAACGTAAATAAACGGAAAAGAAAAATTAAGAAGCGCGAAAAAGAAACACATAAATTCTTACGTGAAAAATTTGAATCGGCTAAATGGTTTATTGCTTCAATTCAGCAGCGAAGAGAAACGTTAATGAAAATAATGCGCGCTATTCTGGAAAAACAGTACGAATTTTTCGAGTTCGGTCCGAAAGCATTAAAACCGATGATTTATAAAGACATTGCCGATGAAATTCAGATGGATATTTCTACAATTAGTCGTGTAGTTAACGGAAAATATGTTCAAAGTCCTGTAGGTATACATGAGTTAAAATATTTTTTTAGTGAAGGTTTAACTACAGATTCCGGAAATGAAATATCGAACAAACATATTAAAGAACTAATTAAAGAAATTATAGATAGTGAGTCGAAAAATCTTCCTTACAGTGATGACAAAATTGCTAAAATGTTAAAAGACAAAGGCATACACATTGCAAGAAGGACAGTGGCAAAATATAGGGAACAGTTGAGAATTCCGGTTGCCCGACTCAGAAAGGAATTATGAATTTAGTTGTTGATGGTCTTATTATATTAGGCTTGTTTTTATTGTTTGGTGTTTCCCATTCAATTCTTGCTTCCAATAAAATTAAATTTTGGATGATTAGAAGATTCGGTACTAAAATAGCGTTCTACCGACTGTTTTATAATCTTTCGTCCTTAGTGGTTTTTTACATTTTTTATGCATTTTCGCCCAAACCAGATGTAATTATATATGATTTACAACCACCACTTGATATTCTGGTAGTTGTTCTACAAGCTCTTAGTTTAGTCGGTTTTATTTGGGCTTCAACAAGTATTGATGTTTGGGAATTCCTAGGAATCAAGCAAATTCAAAGATATTTTAAGGGAACTTATAAAATTGAGGAGCTGGATGAAAATTTAACTTTTATTGTTGGAGGAGCATTTAAGTATAGCCGTCATCCTATTTATTTCTTTTCAATATTATTTCTTTCATTCAGGCCTGAAATGGATTTCTTTTATTTTACCTTTCTCGTTTTGTCAATTATTTACTTTAATATAGGTTCATACTTCGAAGAAAAGAAACTTATTGAACGTTTTGGTGTAAGATACCTTAAATATCAGAAAATCGTTCCAAAACTTATTCCGTATAAATCTACAAAAAGTGATTTGGCTGAAGAAGAAATATGAAATTATATAAAGTAGTACTATCCCTATTTTTCCTTGCTTCAACAAGTATTTATGCTCAAAATAATACAAAACACGTTGCAAAAATTGGAAGCAAATCTATCTCCGTTGAAGAATTCAAAGAACGTTTTGAGTTTGTTCCGCAATTGAACCGGACCGAGAGAAACGAAAAAGAAAAGAAAAAAGAGCTTCTGGAAACATTAATTGCAGAAAAGTTATTCGCTTTGCAGGCAGAAAAGGAAGGTTACGATACGACTGATGTAATGCAGAATACATATAAAGCTCTGGAAGAAATGTATGTGAGAGATGCATTATTTAAGAATAAAATTAAAGATAAAGTAAGAATAAAGAAATCCGATTTACTGGAAGGATATAACCGGTCTAAAAAAACACTTATTGTAAGTTACATTTATTCAAAAAATGCTGATGAAATTAAAAAGGTTTATAAGCAATTACAAGCAGGGGCAAAGTTTGATAGTTTGCTAAAATTACGACAGGAATTTAAGGATAAACAAAATCCTTACACGGTTAATTTTGGTCAGATGGATAAAAAGGTTGAAGATGCGCTTTATTCCTTGAAAGTTGGAGAAAATACCATTCCTGTAGAATCACCTGACGGTTATTACATATTTAAATTAGATAAAGTAACGCCCCGTATTTTGCAGAAGGATGAAACTTTAACGGAGATTCAAAAGAAAGCTAGACAAACCGTAGAAGATAGAAAAGAAGGCGAAGTTTTCCAGAGTTATTACCAAAACTTTTTTAATGATAAAGAAGTTACTGCTAAGGGAACTTTGTTTTGGAGCATTGCCGGAAATTTAGCAAAAATAATTAAAGAAGATAAGGAAAAACTAAAAATTAAAGATGGCGGAAAAATAGTTTTTAGTGAGGAAAATTTGAAAGAACTTGAAAATAGAATTGGGCCCGATACGTTAAAAATGATTTTAGTAAAAATTAATGGTACTCCAGTTTCCGTAAAAAAATTTTTAAGGGAATTTATGTTTGAAGGTTTTTATACAAACACAGTAAATCCTAAAATTATAGCTTCACAATTAAATTCCAGGGTAAAAAGATTTATCTCACTAATGCTTTTATCTCAAGAAGGCTATAAAGAAGGGTTGAATAGTTTACCTTCCGTAAAGAGTATGACCGAGATGTGGAGGGATAATTATCTTGCTCAGCTTTACAAGAGCAATATTATCAAATCCGTAAAAATCTCCGATAACGATGTTCTTAAGTATTATCAGGAAAAGTATAAAACGGCAACACCTGTAGAAGAAGTTAATATAATTGAAATATTAACGGACAGTTTAGATGTTGTAAATGAAGTGTTAAAAGCTTTGGATAAAGATGCTGATATTAGGGAATTAGCTAAAATGCATACTAAAAGAGCATGGGCAAAAGAAAAGGGCGGAGAGTTTGGATATTTCCCGGTAACTATGTATGGTGATATTGGAAAAATTGCCGGGGAAATGAAGGTTGGTGAAATTTATGGTCCGCTGAAAACAAATGACGGTTATTCAATCTTCAAGCTAATAGGGAAACGAAAACCCAAAGTAAAAACTCCCAAAGCTTTTAATGACATAAAAAATGAAATAAAATCTGAGTTAAGATATAAGAAAGTAAAAAATAAATTGGAAAATAGAACTGCCGAACTGGCAAGTAAGTATGGAGTATCAATTAATAATAGGTTGTTAAATTCTATAAAAGTTAATAATCTAAATATGCTTGTTTACCGTTACATAGGGTTTGGAGGAAGGATATTGGCTTTCCCAATTACGCCTCCTTTTTATGAATGGTATCAAAAATGGAAGTTGGGCAAGCAAATTTTGCCGTAACTAAAAAATTTTCCGTTTCTTATAAAAAATCAAAAGTAAATGGTTAAGTTTATAATTCAAAAAATATTTTAGAGGATAAATTGAAAAGAAACATAAAATCAACAACAATACTGGGAATAATACACAAAGGTGTTGCCGCAATTGGTGGCGACGGTCAAGTAACGCTTGGGAATACTGTAATGAAGCATAATTCAATGAAAATTAGAAAATTATTAAATGGTAAAGTTGTAGTAGGTTTTGCAGGTTCGGCCGCCGATGCTTTTACTTTGCTCGGACGTTTCGAAGAGAAGCTTGAACAATATAGCGCAAATGTTAGTCGTGCTGTTGTAGAACTCGCAAAAGACTGGAGAACCGATAAATATCTTAGGCGTCTGGAAGCAATGCTTGCTGTAGTTTCAGAAGATAAAACATTTGTGGTTTCCGGAACGGGAGACGTAATTGAACCGGACGATAATATCGTTGCAATAGGTTCCGGCGGAATGTATGCTCTGGCTTCGGCAAAAATGCTTGTTAAGTATAGCGATCTTTCCGCAAAAGAAATTGTTCATGAAGCTTTAAAAACAGCTTCCGAAATTTGTATTTATACTAATGATAAAATAAATGTTGAAGTAGTAGAAAAATAAAATGGAATTATTATGAAAAAATTTAAAATGGAAAATTTAACTCCAAGTCAAATAGTAACTGAACTAAACAAATATATTATAGGACAGGATGATGCTAAACGTGCGGTTGCAATTGCATTAAGAAATAGATGGCGAAGACAAATGGTTGAAGAAACCATGCGTGAAGAAATAATGCCCAATAATATTATTTTAATCGGTCCGACTGGAGTAGGCAAAACAGAAATAGCCCGCAGATTAGCAAAGCTAACCGGAGCTCCTTTTTATAAAGTAGAAGCTTCTAAATTTACAGAAGTAGGTTATGTTGGTCGGGATGTAGAATCTATGATAAGAGATTTAACGGAACTTTCTGTTAATATGGTAAGGTCGGAAAAAACTGAATTAGTTAAGGAAAAAGCTGAACATCTTGCGGAAGAGAAAATCTTAGATTTATTAATACCTCCGATTAGAAAAGTTCATTCAAATACAGGTGAAGATAACTCAGAAGAAATGCTGCAGAATGAAAAGACGCGTGAGTGGATGAGAAAAAAACTCCAGAATGGCGAACTTGATGAAAAAATGGTTGAGTTTGATACGGTTACAGGTGCTGTTGGCATGCAGGTTCTTGGACCTTTGGGTATGGA
>CBEVZC010000034.1:0-25462 GCA_965554225.1 uncultured bacterium
TTAAAATGTTACTCTGTATTTCAAATAATTCAAATGAGCCGTTAAATGTTTGAACGGGTGGACGCTTGAAATCAGTAATAATATCTAGTGCATCGTTGCTTCCGGTTAATTTATTTACCCAGTATTTTGTTTGTTCTTGATAAATATTTTTCCTAAATCGTTCTTGCTGCCAAACAGAATAATCGGCATATTGGATTGGTAAAGGTTCTAATTTTACTTTTTCCTTGTTGTGTAGTGATTTATAAATTTCCAAGAGTTCTTTAACAAAAACCGCCGTCGACCAATTATCCGATATTATATGATGCATCGGAATAAGCAATACTTGTTCTTCGTCAATTATTTTAACTAAAGAAACTCTCAGCAGCGGAACACCGGTTAAATCGAATGGTTCTGTACCTTGATGTTGGAGTATCTCTTTTAGTTTATCGTCAATTCCAGCTTCATTAGAAATATCAATTTCATTTATTTTTATTTCTACATCATTGTGAATAAATTGAACAACATTCCCGTCAATTTCTTTGAAAGAAGTTCGCAAGACTTCGTGACGTTCAATTATTTGGTTTACTGCAGATTCAAGAATAGATTTATTTAATTCACCTTTTACTTTAACTGCAATGGGGATAATGTAAAGCGGACTTCCCGGTTCGAACTGTTCAAGGAACCAAAGTCTTCTTTGGGCAAAGGAAGCAGGGAAAAGCTTTCCGTTTCTATGTTGAGGAAGAATTATCAAATCGGTAATTTCAATTCCCTTTTCTTTCAGCATTGTTTCAACTAACTTTTGTTTTGCTGCAGAAAGGTTTAAATAGTTCTTTATCAAATCTTCCATCTAACTTTGCTCCCTTTCTCTTAACATTTTTTCTACTTCGTCATCCGAAAGTTTTTCAATATGATCGAGAACATTTTTTATTGCTGCCGTATTCTTTTTTATTTGACCTTGTTCATCCACAATAATTTTTACAACTCCATTTATAGTTGGATCGTCAAATAAAGATTGCAATGGTAATTCAACTTGAAACTCTTTTCTTAAATCCGATACCAATTGAGTTCCGAGGAGTGAATTACCGCCTAATTCAAAAAAATTATCATAAATACCAATCTTTCCAATCCCTAATAACTTTTGCCAAACTTTTAAAATATCCAATTCCAATTCAGAAGAAGCTTCCTTATATGGAGTTGGAATATTCGGACGGTCATGCATCTCGACCTCCTCAATATCATTCTTTTCATCCGACTTATCTTGCTCTAAAATTCGTTCTTCCAGATCTTCTGTAGAAATAATTACCGAACCTTTAATATCCGTTTTTAATACCAAATCTAAAAATTTTATCCCTTGCTTAGGTAAAAACGAGTTTTTATTCAATTTGGATTTAATAATTGATTCTTTTTGATCCGGGAAATTCCATGTATCCCAATTAATACTTACCCATTTAGTTTCATCTTCACCGTTCATTTTTTCCGCAAATGAGTTTAGGTAATTATTAGCAGATGAGTATGCAGCAAGACCAACTCCGCCAACTACCGCAGCAATGGATGATTGAAGAACTACAAAATCCAATTCATTTTTATCTATTAAATAATTGATATTATTTATGCCAGCAACTTTTGCTTCCAATTGTTCAAGAATTATTTCTCTATCCAAGTAATCGATAGGTTGAAATGCCTTGTCACCTGTTAAACCCGCTCCATGAAATATTCCATTGATTACGCCGAATTTTTTTTGAATTTCATTTATTCCCTTTTCCATACTTTCGAAATCACTCACATCGCTTTCAATAAATAAAAGCTCGGAACCATTTTGTTTAATTACTTCAATTACATTTTTGATTTCTTCATCATTTTGTAGTTTGTTTGTTCTACCAAGCAAAGCAATTTTTGCATGGTAATTTTCACTTAAAAATTCAGCAATTGTTAATCCTATTCTGCCTAATCCACCCGTAACTAAATATACACCTTCCTCCCGTATTAATGATTTATCTTTAATGGCAACTTTATCTTTAACTTTTTCAAATACTCTAACCCATCTCTTATTATTTCGAACTGCAGTAACTAAATCAGAATAACTCAATACGCGCATAATCATTTCTTTACTAACATTTTTATCTATATCAACTATTCTGCATTTTATATTTTGAAATTCTTGATTTATTACTTTTGATACACCCAGCAACAAAGATTGGTCAATATTTAATTTTTCACTACCTATAATATCAAATAAATAATTTGTTAAAATAATAATATTTATATCTTTTTTTATCCCAACTTCCTTAATGGCTTTGGTTAAATCCACAAGTGCATTCATTCTTGATGCCAAACTTGATATCTTAGCAGGACCTTTTGTGTTCTCATCAAGTTTGCTATTAGCTGAACAAAAAATCGTATCAGGTATTTTGTTCAATTTTTCCAAATCCCGGAGCATAACAACAAAATCATCCTTCGAATAAAAGCATTCATCATCTTGGTTACTTTGATGGATTATATTTGTTATAGATTGTTTCTTCGAGTTTAAATAATTAATTAACTCGCTAATTAAAACATCTCTTTTCCTGGAAAGTATTAGATAGTTTTTATGATCTATTAAATTTATTTCGTTTCTTATGTTATCTCTTTTCCAGGTTGGCAAATAAATCCAATCAAGTTCATCATTTGCTAATTTCCCACCTTGCAAAGATGAACTCTTTCCGATTTTCAACCAATATCTTTTCAGTTCAAAAGGATATGTCGGTAATGATATTCTATGTTTTTCTTCTTCCTCATACAGTTTTGCCCAATCAATATTAATTCCGTTCAACCATAAACGTCCTAATAACCCAAGTAAAAAAGCATAATCGTTCAAATTATCTTTCGGATGTCTCATCGACTGTAATACTAATCTGTTTTTCGTACTTATCAGATTTTTAGCAAAAGTAGTAAGCACATTGCCGGGGCCGACTTCAATGAATATTCTAGTCTCATCATCTAAAAGTTCTTTCATATTGTCCGCAAATCTAACGGTATATCTTAGATGGTTCGAATAATATTTTGGATCCGTCGCTTCATAATCCTTAATCCACGTCCCTGTAACATTTGATAGATAAGGTATTGCTGGGATATTTAATTTCACTTTACTTACTTCTTCTTCGAACTTAGAGATTATTGGTTCCATCATTTCAGAATGAAAGGCATGCGATGTGTGTAATTTTCTGTAATTAATTCCTTTTCCATTTAATAAGTCTTCTACTTTAGATATATTGCTGAAGCTTCCGGATAAAACAGTTAAATTATGGCTATTAATTGCTGCAAGGGAAATACCTTCAATTAAAAAAGGCTGCACTTCTGCTTCGGAAAGATTAAGGCTAAGCATAGCGCCCTTTTCCAAAGATTGCATAACTTTACCTCTAAAAGCCAGCAATTGCAAAGCATCTTCTAAAGATAGCACTCCTGATAAACAAGCAGCTACATATTCACCGATACTATGTCCGACCATTGCTTCGGGACTTATTCCCCAACTCATTAGCAATTTCGACATTGAATATTCAATTATAAAAAGAAGAGGCTGAGCAAATTCTGTATCATTAATATCAAAAGACTTGTCCGACGGATTCGGATAGACTATTTTTCGAAAATCAACGCCTATTAGTTTATTCAAATATTCATTACAATAATCAAAAGTTTCTTTAAATACTTTTTCCTTTTCGTAAAGATCTTTTCCCATTTTTATATATTGAGAACCCTGCCCACTAAACATAAAAACAATGTTTACATTTTCATTATCTTCAACTTTCGAAGCTTCCAATATTTTTTTAGGGTCTAACTGTTCCATAGCAGCTGCAATTTCATGTCTATCTCTATCAACCACAATCCTTCTTTCGTTAAAATGTTTTCTTCCAACAGCTAAAGTATAAGCAGCATGAATTGTATTGATATTGTTATTTTTAAGGTATTGTCCTAAATTTTTTGTATAACTATTCAAAACTTCTTTTGACTTAGCAGAAAGTAAAAATAATCCATACTTCCTTTGTGTTTCTGAACTTATTTTCGGAGCTTCTTCTAAAATTACATGGGCATTAGTACCCCCTATTCCGAAAGAACTTACTCCTGCTCTAAGTGGAGAACCGTTGCTTTTCCACTCCTTCAAATGGGTATTTACTAAGAAAGGACTTTCATCAAAATTAATTTTGGGATTAGGATTACTATAATTTATTGAAGGAACTAATGTCTTATGATATAATGACAGAACCGTTTTAATTAAACCCGTAATACCAGAGGCAGTATCTAAATGTCCCAAATTTGATTTAACCGAGCCAATTGCACAAAATCCATTTTTATTAGTATGTTCTCGAAAAGCCTGAGTCAAGGCTGAAATTTCAATCGGATCTCCCATTGAAGTTCCGGTTCCGTGAGTTTCGATATAACTTATCGATTCCGGGTTAACATTTGCCATAGCCTGAGCTGCAGCAATAACTTCAGCTTGCCCGTTAACTCCGGGTGCTGTATAACCAACTCTTAAAGCTCCATCATTATTATATGCAGAGCCTTTTATTATTGCATAAATATGATCACCGTCTTCCAGAGCATCGTTTAGTCTTTTTAGTACTACAATTCCTGTCCCGCTTCCGGGAACCGTTCCGTTAGCGTTAGCATCAAATGGTTTGCAGTGACCGTCAGGAGACAGAATCATACCTTCCTGATAATAATATCCTGACTTCTGAGGAAATGAAATGGTAGAACCACCGGCTAAAGCCATATCGCATTGATAATTCAGCAGATTCATACATGCTATGTGAGTCGCGACTAAAGATGTGGAACATGCTGTTTGCACATCAATACTCGGACCCCTCAAATTCATTTTGTAAGAAACTCGAGTTGATAAAAAATCCTTGTCATTACCAATCGACAACTGATATCCTTCCGACGAACTAATAAATTCTTTATTGGAATTGAGAAAGGTGTACAAATAAGTATTCATACCAACACCACCAAATACCCCTATCAAACCGGGATATTTTTCGGGATTATATCCGGCATCTTCTAGTGCTTCCCAAGAACACTCTAAAAATTTTCTCTGTTGGGGGTCCAACACTTCAACTTCCCGAGGATAGAAATCGAAAAAAGAAGCATCGAATTTATCCGCATTCTCAATTGTTCCTCGTGCTCTAATATAATTTGGATCTGATAATAAAAAATCTTTTACACCCGATTCTTTTAACTCTTCTTCGGAGAAAAATGTAATGGACTCTTTGCCGGCTTTCAAATTTTCCCAAAGCTCACTTATACTATTGGCACCGGGGAATCTTCCGGCCATACCAATAACCGCAATTTCAAATCCATCATAATTTGATTTCAACTTACTATCACTCATTTTGTCTTGCCTCTCATTTTCATTCTTTCTCTCTGCATTGCAATATTCCCTCTTTGCATATTAGACCTTTTTAGTTTCTCTTCGAACGCTTCAGCAACAGAATTACCATTCATTAAATAATCCGCAAATGATTTTACTGTTGGATATTTAAACAAATCTACTATTGATATTTCTTTATCAAAATTTTCTTTTACTTTTGTTTGAACTTGAATGACATTTAGAGAGTGACCTCCCAATTCAAAGAAATTATCATTTAATCCCACTTTATCAACAGCAAGAATATCTTTCCATATTCCAGCAATTTGTTTTTCTATACCGGATTGCGGTTTTATAAATATAGAACCTGCTGTTTGAGGGACTTGAAATTCAGGCAATGCTTTACGGTCAATCTTATTATTAGGTGTCAGCGGAAATTTATCAAGTTTGATAAATGTACTGGGCACCATAAAATCCGGAAGATATTTATGCAAGAATTTTTTAAGCGCAAGGTCCTGACCATTAGTCATTTTAGTTGTTACATAATATGCAACAAGTTTTTGCTCTCCATTTTTTGCTTTCCTCGCAAGCACCAAAGAATGTTGAATATTAGGATGCTCATTAAGATGTGCTTCTATTTCTTCCAATTCTATTCTAAACCCTCTAAATTTAACTTGATTATCAATACGTCCGAGAAATACAATCTTTCCATCAGGTAAATACTTTGCAAGATCACCGCTTTTATACATCCTTTGCCCTTCGGAATTAGAAAAAGGATTAGGTATAAATCTCTCCGCTGTCAGATCAGGTCTGTTTTGATATCCCCTCGCTAATCCAATTCCACCGATATAAAGCTCTCCTTGCAATCCGATTGGAACAGGTCTTAAATGATTATCAAGAATATAAATTTTAATATTATCTATTGGCTTTCCTATTGGAATAATATTAGAATTTGGAATAGTTTTAACTTCATGGCAAGCTGCGCAAACAGTTGATTCTGTTGGACCATAAGCATTAATAAACTTTCTACCATTCGCCCAATTTAATATTATTTCCTTAGAGCATGCTTCCCCAGCAGAGACAACAACTTCCAAACTTGGTAATTCATCTTTGCTTAGTACTTTTAGAACTGACGGAGGTAAAGTACAATTGGTTATTTTTTCATTTTTAATTTTATTTAATATTGTAATTCCGGAAAGGAGCTCTTCATTTCTAATTAAATGTAGTTCCCCTCCGCTTAGCAAAGAAGTAAATATTTCTGAAACCGAAGCATCGAAACTAAAAGATGCAAATTGTAAAATTTTACTAGTTTTAGATATTTTGAAACGCTGGATTTGAGCATAAACCAAATTCATTAATCCTTCATGCGTTATCAAAACACCTTTGGGATTACCCGTAGAACCGGAAGTATATATTGCATATGCTAAATTTTCAGGTAAAATATTTGTATACACATTCTCAACATCCTCTTTTAATATCTCTTCCGATTCATTATCAAGATAAATATTATTCGTTCCGTCATCAGAAAATCTCTCGCTCAAACGATGCATAGTTATTATCGTAGAAATCTTTGCACTTGATATGATATAATTAATTCTTTTGCTCGGATAATTACAATCAATAGGGACGTACGCCGCGCCGGCTTTTAGAACCGCTAAAACAGAAGTTATCATTTCAATTGAGCGCTCAATACATATGCCTATTAGTTGATCCGGTTTTAAACCCTTTCTAAGTAAATAATTCGCTAATCTATTTGATTGGTCATTTAACTCCTTAAAAGAAATAGATTGATTATTAAAAACGACAGCTCTGTTATCCGGACTTATTTCAACTTGTTTATAAAACCATTCAATAATATTTTTGTAATTTAATCGGGGGACATAAGTATCGTTCCAGTTATTAATTATCCGGTCAAGTTCAATTTTATTTAATATTTGTATATTCAATATTTTACTTTTAGGATGTTCTACAATATTATGCAAAACCATTTTTAACCGGTCCAGCATTTTGTCTATTGAAATATCATAGAACAAATCAGTGTTATATGTTATTGAAGCTCCAAGCCCATTCTTTGTTTGAGTCATCATTAAAGTAATTTCAAATGGCGCCTTTTTATCGTCAAGTGTTATAGATTCAAGAGGCAATTCACCTAAAATCAAAGAACTCCCTTCTTGACCGAGCGAAAATTCCGATAAACCTTCATCCGCTAAAAGTTGTGCTTTTTGATAAACAAACATTGCTTGGAATAAAGGGGTCCTGCTAGTATCTCGGGATGGTTGTAGTTTTTCGACTAATAAATTAACAGGATAATCTTGATGTTTTATTGCTCCAAGAACTTTTGTTTGCAACCTTTTAGAATAAGTTAAGAATGTTTCTTCTTCATTTATTTTTGAACGAATTGCTACCGGATTAACAAAATATCCAACTGTATTTTCTATATCGGTACTCGATCTGCCGGTTGTAGGCGTACCTACAATTATATCCTTCTGTCCGGTATATTTGTTTAGTAATATTTTAAATGCAGATAATAGCGTGACAAACAGCGTTGTTCCATTATCTTTGCTCAGCTTTACAAGTTGTTGGCTTAATTCCTTATCTAACAAAACAGTTTTTGTGGCTCCATTGAATGTCTGCACTTTCGGACGTTGTTTGTCAATTGGTAAATCTAAAACAGGCAACTCGCCACTTAATTCATTTTTCCAATAATCAAAAAGTTCAGAACCAATTTTGCTTTGCAAAATATCCTTTTGCCATAAGACAAAATCAGAATACTTAGCGCGTTCTTCCGAAAGGGAAAATCCGTTTGCTCCCGGTGAATAAAGTTTATCAACTTCATTTACAATTATTGCCTGCGACCACATATCAACTACAATATGATGCGAAACCATTAAAATAATCGTACTATCATAAGTATGAAAAACAAAAACTTTAAACAGCGGGCCTTTCTCTAAATCGAATTGTTTATTAGCTTCATTCTCCAATCTTTGTTTTATTTCATCATCATTAAGGTCCATGACATTAACTTCCGAGAAATATTCCAAAGCTGATGAGTGAATAATTTGCACCGGTTCATTATTGTTAAATGTAAAAGTTGTTCTTAACTGAGGATGCTTTTTAATGACCGTATCAAAAATATTATTCAATTTTTCTACATTCAATTTTGCCCTTACTTTTACAGCATATGCCGGATTAAAGATACTATCAGGAGCCATTTTGTGCTGGAACCACATAGCTTTTTGCCCATATGACAAAGGGAATTGTCCCGTCTCAAGTTTGTTAAGTTTAATAGGGGGAATTTTGTTTTTATCGGAACTTTCAATTTGGGTTATTAGATATTCAGAAAGCTCTTCTATACTCGGGCCCTCAATTAATTTAGCAATTGGCAATTCAATATTTATAGCATCAAATAATTTGGCTCTTAATTCCATTGCTAAAATCGAATCCAGACCGAAATTAGTAATTGATTGATTAAGCTTAATACGTGTTTCTGATAACTTTAAAACTTTAGCGATCTGCATTTTTATAAAATTATTGAGAACTACTTTTTTATCAATTTTAGAACCGTCCAAATCATTCTTTAACTTTTCTACAATCTCATTCCAGCTTCCTTTCTCTATTACTACTTTCTCCGGTTCCTTTTGTGAAACGGTATAATCTTCAAGGTAATTTGTTTCTTGTTCGAACCAATATCTCTCTTTCAAGAAAGAATATGTGGGAATATTTATAAACCGTCTTGTGTAATCAGAATCAAACGCCCAAAAATTAAACTTAATTCCATTTGAATAAACTTCGGAGATACTACTAAGTAAACTTTCCCAATCGTTCATTTTCTTTTTAAGCGAACTAATCCAAATAAATTTTTGATCAATAAGAAATCTTTTTGCCATGCCAATTAACGTGGGATTTGGTCCAACTTCTAAAAATATCTTACATCCTATTTCTGCTAACTTTTTAATCCCGGGTTCAAAAAGGACAGGTTTGCGTATATGATTTTTCCAATATTTTGCATTTAACTTTGCGGAATCATCAATAATTTCACCCGTAACATTAGAGACAATAGGAATATTAGGTTGATGATATTCCACAGTATTAGCAGTCGCTTCAAACTCATCTAAAATAGGTTCCATTAAAGGTGAATGGAAAGCATGCGAAACCGTTAGTTTACGATAGTCAATATTTTGTTTATCCAACTTTTCCAATAGTTTATTCAACGAAACACGTTTACCTGAGACAACCGTGTTTTCTGGTCCGTTAACTCCCGCTATAGATAAATAATTACCATATTCTTCAATTTGTGTATTAACAAAATCAAAGTTCTTGAATATCACTGCCATATCACCTTCCTGCGGCAGCGCTTGCATTAATTGACCTCTTTTGGCGATTAGTTTAAGGCCATCTTCCAAAGAAAACAAGCCGGCAATAGTTGCCGCAGTATATTCTCCCACACTATGACCAATTACATAATCGGGCTTGATTCCCCAAGACATCCATAGTTTAGAAAGTGCATATTCTATAGCGAAGAGAGCGGGCTGTGTGTAAGCCGTTTTATTTATTAAATCGGCTTTTGTTTCATCGTTAAATAAAACATCTAAAATAGAATCATTTATCATTGGTAATAAAATATCATTACACTTATTCATGTACTTTTTAAAAGTAGGAGAAGTGTTATACAAAACTTTGCCCATTCCAAAGTATTGTGAACCTTGTCCCGTAAACAAGAATGCAATTTTTTCGTTTTTCATTTTCTTAACGGTTTGAATATAATTATCCGGAGTAGAAAGAAAATCACCTAATTGTTCAGATAAATTTTCAACACTATCAGCAACAAGACCAACTCTTTCTTCAAAATGTTCTTTGTGGCAATTTGCGGTAAAACAAAAATCACCTAAATTCACCTCTGGAGACTTTGTTAAAAATACTTTATAATCATTAACTAAATTTATCAAACTGTCATGACTTTTAGCCGACATGGTAAGCAGATGATAATCTCTATCACTAATATTCTGAATTGAATCTTCGTCTGACTTTTGATATTCTTCCAAAACTATATGAGCATTTGTCCCTCCAAAGCCAAATGAACTTACTCCGGCTCTTCTTTTATTACCATTAGTAACCCAATTAGTTGGTTCAGTAGGTATTTCAAACGGTAATTCATTAATTGGAATGTGAGGATTAATTTGATTAAAATTTAAGTTCTTCGGAATAGTTTGATTTTTTAATGCCAAAACAGTCTTAATGAAACCCGCTATACCTGAAGCAGATTCCAAATGCCCTATGTTCGTTTTTACGGAACCCAAATAACATGGATTTTCCTTTCCTCGTTTTTCCATCACCATTCCTAAAGCTTGTACTTCTATAGGGTCTCCCAGAATAGTCCCGGTTCCGTGTGTTTCTACATATTGAATATCTTCAGGATTTAGATTCGCATTTTCAAGTGCGTTTAATATTACATTCTTTTGAGCAAAACTATTTGGCGCCGTTAAACCGTTGCTCTTTCCATCTTGATTAACAGCACTTCCTTTAATAAACGCTAAAATATTGTCATTATTTGCAAGCGCATCCGAAAGTCTTTTAAGAATTACGACACCGCAGCCTTCACCCCTTACGTATCCATCGGCATCAGCACTAAAAGTTTTGCAATGGCCGCTTGGAGACATCATATGCGCTTGCGAGAAAGTAATTGTCAGCTCGGGCGATAAAATAAGATTAACACCGCCTGCAACAGCTAAATCAGATTCTTTATTGCGTAAACTTTGAATCGCCATGTGAATTGTAACTAAAGAAGAAGAGCATGCAGTATCTAGAGCAACGCTCGGTCCCCTTAAATCTAATAAATATGATATACGGTTTGCTGATATACTAAAAGCATTTCCCGACCCTGAATATGCATCTATATTTTTAAATTTACCGTTTTGTAGTTTTGTATAATCGTTGTTACTTATACCAATAAATACTCCCGTTTTTGTATTCCTGAGCGATGATGGTTTTAAGCCTGCATATTCAAAAGCTTCCCATACAACTTCGAGAAGTAATCTCTGTTGTGGGTCCATTCCCGCCGCCTCACGAGGAGAAATACCAAAGAATTGTGGATCAAATTTATCAACGTCTTCCAAGAATCCACCGTAACGGGTTGTCATTTTTCCTTTTTCGCCGGCTTCGGGAGAATAGAATTTATCAACATCCCATCTTCCTTTGGGTACTTCAGTAATTGCATCGATACCGTTTTTTAACAAATCCCAATACTTATCTACTCCATTAGCCTTGGGAAATTTACAACCCATTCCAATTACTGCAATTGGTTCCCTCTTTTCATTTTGAAGTTTCTCGAGCTTTTTACGCATTTCTTCAACTGCAAAAAGCGCTCTTTTTAACGGGGATAATTTTTCAATCCTTTTGTTTGAATCACTCATTGTTTTTCCTATAAGTTATCAATCGAATCATCTAATTTTTTAAGTAAAAGTGCTTCCGCTTCTTCATCCGACAAATTTTCTATTTCTTCAAGAGTTGAGTTTTCCTCTTCGTTTCCAGATATTTCTTCTTTATTTTCTTCTTGATCATTTAACTTTAAGATATCTTTTAAGATGTAATCACTTATTGCATCAATTGAAGGATAATTAAATACCAGCGTAGCCGGTAAGTTCTTCCCAATCGCATTGTCTATTGAGTTTTTAAGTTCTATCGCCATTAAGGAATCAAGTCCCATCTCACTTAAATGGTTTTCAGTATCCAATTCATAAGTTTGCTCTAAACCCAATACTCGAATTGTTTGTTTGGTAAGAAAATCAATAACTAATTTCTTCCTTTCATTCGTTTTGGTTTGTCCTAACTCTTCTAAAAATTTAGACTCTGATTTTTCACTCTCTTTGATAATACTAGTCTGCCCTGTAATAAAAGATGAAAGGAAAGGCGGCATACCGGCTTTGCCTATGTTGGATACGAGAATATCCCAATCAATATTAAAAATGCTGACATGCATAGGATTCTCACTCAAAACAACATCCAAAAAATGCCGACCAACTTTCTCTGTCATCTTAGAAAATCCAAATATCTCTTTCGAACCCTTACTTAATGTTGAAGCCATTCCCATTGAGTCCCAGGGGCCCCAACTAATACTAATAGCATTAATATTATGTCTTCTTTGATAACGAGCAAAACCATCTAAGAATGCATTAGCCATCGAGTAATTTGATTGGCCGGCTGAGCCCAGCACAGAGGCAATTGATGAGAAATAAATTATAAAATCTAATTCCTTTTCTTTCGATACAATATTATTTAAAACTATACTTCCATTTATCTTGGGAACAAAAACCTTTTTATAAT
Source organism: uncultured bacterium (assembly GCA_965554225.1). Classification (GTDB taxonomy): domain Bacteria; phylum Bacteroidota; class Ignavibacteria; order Ignavibacteriales; family Melioribacteraceae; genus BMS3ABIN04. The sequence continues at coordinate 12,635 of CBEVZC010000034.1, forward strand.
TTTTCCATTCTTGATTAAGTATTATTCCGTCATCTAAAACACCGGCAGCATGAATCACTCCGCCTATATTTTTTGCAGCGGAATTCTTCATCGCAGTGTTTAATTTTATCTCAAAAGCTCCGGCATCGCTGATATCATTGATAATCCGTTTTATAGTTACATTATCATTTTCTAATTTTTTAAGCTCTTCATTGGCTGCTTCACTTGGCTTATGTCTGCCTGTTAGCAAAATAAATTTTGCACCCTTGGAAACTAACCACTTTGTTACAACAATCCCCAAAGCACCGAATCCGCCGGTTACTAAATAAAATACATCAGGTTTAATCTGAATTTCTTTACTAAGCTCCTCCTCCAATCCGGAAACTTTAATAACAATTTTACCAATATGTTTTGTTTGTGCCATAAAACGGAAAGCTGATACGGCTTCTTGAATCGGGAAAACTTTTTTTGAAAGAGGAAGTAATTTTCCTTTTTCAAATAATGGAATAATTTTACCAAATAAGTCTTCAATCACTTCAGGATTATTCTTGGAAATATCGTCTAAGGCAATAACAAAATAATTTATATCACTCCTATATTTAACTACATCTTCTTTCGTCCAGATTCCTACTTTACCTATTTCAATAAATCTCCCGTTCTTTTCCAAGACCGACAATCCCTTTTCGATGTATTCTCCGGCTAACGAATTTAGAACAATATTAACACCTGCTCCATTTGTAACTTTCATTATCTCATCAGCAAAATCAAGTGAACGAGAATTCATTACATGTTTTATTCCAAGCCCTTTTAGGAAATTTCTTTTTTCGTCACTGCCGGCAGTAGCATATATTTCTGCGTCCATCATTTTACAAATTTGAATAGCTGCCTGTCCAACGCCGCCGGAAGCCGCATGGATTAGGACTTTATCGCCTTTTCTAATTTTTGCAAGCTCAACAAGTCCGTAATAAGTCGTTAAAAATGTTATCGGAATAGTAGCTGCTTCCTCAAATGTTAAATTTCGGGGTATTTTACCAAGTAAGTTTTCTTTTGTAACAGTAAAGTCACTAAAACTACCCGGAGCTATTCCGAAAACACGATCTCCAATTTTGTAGTCTGTAACATTGCTTCCAACTGTCGTAACAATTCCAGCACATTCACCGCCTAGTTCGCCGGCATCACCGGGATAAAGATTTAGAGCATTCATTACATCTCTGAAATTGAGTCCGGCAGCAACTACTTTAACTTCTACTTCATTATCGTTTACATGTCTAATTTTACTTTCTTTAAGTATAATTTTTTCAAGAATACCTTTTTGAGTGATTGTCAAACTTCTGTTAATTTTATTTTTACTCTTAATGTTTTCAATACCTTCATAACCCAAGTTTTCCAATCGAGCGAGAAATCTTTCACCGTTTTTATAAGCGACTCTATTTTCCTTTGTATTTGCTATAATTTCAGAAACAACTTTCCCGAAGTACGAATCATTTGTATTTTTTTCCAAATCAAGCAAAGAAACATTATACTCCGGATATTCCAGCATCATTGTTGCTGCATAACCCCAGACAGAATACTGTACCGGATCAATCAAACCGGTATGGCCAATGTCCAAAGCATTAGAAGTAATGAACCAAATTCTCGGTAATGAAGTAAACCCGTTCCGGAGGAATCCTTTCGAAGTATTTAGAATAAATTCTGCAATATTATTCTCATATCCAACGGATGATTCATCAGGTTTAAAATTATACCCGTCAGATGTGACAATAATAATTCCTTTACAGTTTTCGCCAAGTTCTCGGGTTATATTTTCGTGCAGTTCTTGAAAATTATCATTGTTATTTGGATTTAAGACATAGTTAACTCTATCGATTTTATTAAAGTTCTTACCTGCCGATACACTTACAGCATTTATATTTCTTATTTTAAATTTTTTGATTAACTCATTATTAATATCACCTTCTTGACTTAAAACTAAATACCAAGCATCACTGTCTAATTCTTTATTATTAAACATTACATCTTCCGATTTTCGCCAAGCGATTTTATAAAACCAATCATCAGGTTTAGGGTGAAATTCAAAAGGTAAGGATTCTCTTTTAACTTTTAAAAGCTTTAAATTCTCTATATAACCAATTAACTCATTCGACTCGTCAAAAAGTTTAGTATTTATAATTGCTAAATTTTGCTCATTGGACTTTTTATTAATTCGGACATGGCTGTAGATAGTACTCCCGGCATGCTTGCTCAAACTGTAAGAATCTAATCCTATCGGCAAATATATGGAGGAACCGTCTATCACTTCGTTATCTTCAAGTAATGTACCTGATATTTGGATAGCAGAATCGAGCATTGCCGGATGTATATTATAATTTTCCTCACCAGAATTATCTAAAACTATCTTCCCAAAAGCTTCTTTGTCATTAGCCCAAAGTTCCTTAACTCCTTGGAAAATATTATAATAACCTAAGCCTGATTTTTTAAGAGAACTATAAAAGTTTTTTATATCTTCGGGCTTTCCAAATCTTGATCGCAATTCTTTTAAGTCCGTTGCTTCACTTTTAAAATCAAACTTTAAACTGATCGTGCCTTCAGCATGCAGTTTCCAGTTATTCCTTTCTTCGCCATTTAAATCAATGCTATAGATTTCAAATTTACTTTTGCTATTTAGTTCTTCACCAAATATTATCTGTACTTTCCTTTTTACTCCGCCGGTGAAAGGCATAATTTCTAAAATATTCAGATTTTCAATTTTAATATTGTTAGTATTAAATGCATTCATTCCCGCCGACAAAATTAACTCCAAGTAAGCCGTTGCCGGTAAAACAGGTACATCATAAATTTTATGGAATCTCATCCAGTCAATAGTTTCTAAATCAATTATACTTTCATAAATAGTTTTCTTTACTGCCGGAGATGTAATTTTTCTCTGAACCAATGCATTAAGAAACAATTCTCCATTTTGAGGAATTAGTTGCTTTTGTTTTGTTATGGTTTGTAAATCATTATCAATCCAATATCTTGATCTTTGAAATGGATAAGTTGGTAATACTAATTTTCTGCCATTCGAAAATTTATGGAAACTATCCCAATCAATTTTATATCCATTCACATAAAGTTGAGCAAGTGAAGATAGAATCGTTTCCCAATTTCCTCTATCTTTTTTAATTGAAGGCAGCCACAAAGCATTATAATTATGTAATGCAGCTATTGTCATTGTTAAAAGCAATGGATTAGGACCAATCTCAATAAACGCTTTAACACCAAAATTCTTTAAAGTCAAAATACCATCATAAAAATTTACCGTCTCTCTAATATGATCGCGCCAGTATTTTGCATCTTGTAAATTATTATCAGCTATAAACTCCCCGTCTCTGTTTGAGATCAAGGGAATAGTTGGTAACTTAAATTCAATATTTTTTATATCTTTTTCAAAACTGTCTAAGATTGGTTCCATCAAATGAGAATGAAATGCATGAGATGTTTTTAGTTGCTTGGTCTTAATTCCGTTTTGCTCTACAAGCATTACGAATTCATCAATCGCACTGCTAAGTCCCGAAACAACTATGTTTTGGGGTCCATTAACCACCGAGATAGAGATAACATCTTCATATTCTCTAAGTAACGGACGTATACCTTCAGGTGAAGAATAAATTACTACCATTTTCCCATTTCGAGGTAAGCTCTGCATATAATTAGCACGAGTAACTACTAATTTTAGCGCATCCTCTAACGTTAAAACCCCGGTGTAACAAGCTGCCGTTATTTCACCAATGCTATGCCCGATAACAGCATCCGGTCTAATTCCCCAAGATTCCCATAATTTTGCAAGTGCATATTCAATAGTAAAAAGTAAAGGTTGAGTATACTGCGTTTGATGCACATCATCAGGATTCGTTTGTTCGTTAAAAAGCAGCTCTACTATTGAAAAACTATTATTATTTCGGACTATATCATTACACTTATCAACTATTTCTTTAAATATTGGCTGAGTATTGTAAAGCTGTTTACCCATTCCAAAATATTGGGAACCTTGTCCGGTAAATAGGAAAGCAATTTTACCTTTTACTTTTTCTATATTTGATTTGAAAACTTTTGCAGCGCTCTTTCCATTTAAGGCAGCTATTAATTTTTCTTTCAGTTCCTTATTATTTTTAACAAGTAACGCAATACGATTACCAAAATGTTTACGACCGGTATTTATAGAGAAAGAAATATCATGAAGTAATTTTGTATCATTGTTATCTAAGTACTTTACATATTCACGTAATAAATCACTTAGTGCAGTTTTATTTTTAGCAGAAATAGCAATTATATAATTTTGTATTTCCGTTCTATTTTTTGGGAGAGCTAACTCTGGAGCTTCTTCTAAAACGATATGAGCATTAGTCCCCCCGAATCCGAAGGAACTTACACCGGCTAATCGTTTGCCTTTATTCTTCTCCCAATATTTTGTTTCATTAACAAACTCAATCTGACCTTCATTTAGTGAAATATTTGGATTAACTTTTTTAAAATTTATATTAGCCGGAATTGTTTTATGTTTGAGTGCTAAAATTGTTTTAATAATTCCGGCTATTCCAGATGCTGACTCTGAATGCCCGATATTAGATTTCACAGAACCAATTCTTACCGGTTTATCTTTGGGTCTATTTTTCATTACCTCGAGAATAGCGCTTACCTCAATTGGGTCGCCTAAAATTGTACCGGTGCCATGTGCTTCTATAAAATCGATATCATTTGAATCGACCTTTGCATTATTCAAAGCTTCAAGAATTACCGCTTCCTGAGCTTTTTTATTTGGAGCAGTTAACCCGTTACTTTTTCCGTCTTGATTAACGGCAGAACCTTTGATTACAGCTATAATATTGTCATTAGCTGCAATTGCTTCCGAAAGTCTTTTTAATATTATTATCCCGCATCCTTCACTTCTAATATAACCGTTAGCGCTTTCATCAAACGAATTACAAGAACCTGTAGGCGACATCATATGCGCCTGTGAAAAAGCAATATTTAAATCCGGAGTTAAAATTAAATTAACACCTCCTGCAATTGCCAAATTACTTTCATTATTTTTTAGACTATTACAAGCTAAATGAATTGCAGTTAACGAGGAAGAGCATGCAGTATCAAGGGCTATACTAGGTCCATGTAAATCGAGAGTAAACGATACCCTGTTTGCAGCCACACTAAATGCACTGCCTGTTCCGGAATAAGCATCTAAATTATCACTAATTCCTCGTTGAAATATTGTATAATCATTATTGCTTATTCCTAAAAATACACCAGTTTTGCTTCCTTCCAAACTCTCGGGATTTATTGCACCGTATTCCAATGCTTCCCACACAACCTCAAGAACTAATCTTTGCTGCGGGTCCATTTTAACTGCTTCTCGCGGGGAAATATTAAAAAAGTAAGGATCGAAATATTCAACATCCTTTAAGAAGCCCCCTTTTTTCGTTACCATCTTTCCTTTTGCATTAGGATCCGGGTTATAGTACTCTTCAACATTCCATCTGTTTTTCGGAATATCAGAGATACCGCTTTTTTTATTTATCAATAATTCCCAAAAAGAATCCGGATTATCAGCGCCGGGGAATCTTAGGCCTAACCCTACTATCGCAACAGGTTCATCTTTTGCAGAATAAATCTTTCTATTATCAGTCGAAACATTATCATTTGCTTTTTCTTGCTTTTTCTCGGTCAAATAGTCTGCTAATTTTCTAATAGTAGGGAATTCCCATAGCAAAGTCGGAGAAAGTTCACGGTCAGTCCAAAGTTCAAGTTCACCGACTAAATTTACTGCTTTTGCGGAATCTAAACCGTAGTTAACAAAAGGTTGATCAATATCAATTACTTCTTTTTTAACACCGAGAGATAAAGATAGATTGTCGATTAGCCATTCTGTAATACCATTAAGTGATAATACTTTACTGTTATTCTCAGGTACTTGTTCATTCCTTTTAGTTTTCTTAGCTTCTCCAACAATATGATCTCTGTCCAACCGCCATTCAAAAACTACATCCAGTTTATTATTGAGGAATGCTTCCTTAGTTTCCGATCTTCTAATTTTTCCGCTTGAAGTTTTCAATATTGTTTTAGGTTTAATAAGTACAACTGCAAAAGTTTGAATATTATGAATTTCGGCAACATCTTTAATAATATCGCGAACAACCTCTAACCAATCTATATTTTTCTTTGCCCGTGCTTCATGTACAATTACCAGTTTCTCTTCACCATTCAAATCAACTGATATAGCGGCTCCGCTGCCAGGTCTTAATAATTTGTTCGAGTTTTCTACGGTAAGCTCTATATCTTGCGGATAATGATTTGTTCCCCTTACTATTATCAGGTCTTTCAACCTTCCTGTTATATAAAGTTCGCCATTGGATATAAAGCCCAAATCACCGGTTCTTAAGAAAGGTCCCTCATTAGTATCCGAAGTAGCAGCTTTAAACGTATATTCGGTTTTCTCAGGTTTATTCCAATAACCTTTAGCAACACTTTCGCTGGATGTCCATATCTCACCGATTTCGTTTTCTCTTTTCTTCTCTAAACTATCCGGATCAACAATTATAATTTTTTCATTTAATAATGCTTTACCACAACTAACCAGCTCATAAGCATTCACATTATCCGGTTCAATTTTAATTTCCCCTTTACGCAAAGCCATTTTATCTATCTTACATACAGGAGAAATAGAATTTCTTTCTCCCCCCGAGACAATAAGCGTTCCTTCAGCTAGACCGTAACAAGGATAAAATGCTTTCTTATTGAACCCGGCCGGCGCAAAAGTTTCTGTAAACTTTGTTATGGTTTCTTCTCTAACCGGCTCCGAGCCGCTGAAAGCCACTTCCCAATTCGAAAGGTCAAGATTAGCGACTTTCTGAGGAGTTGCAGCACGTATGCACAAATCATAAGCAAAATTAGGTCCTCCGCTTACAACAGGAACATCTTTTATGTCAGAAATTATCTGCAACCATCTCAACGGTCTTTTCAAAAAATATAAAGGCGACATTAAAATTGAATGGAAACCGCTAAAAATCGGCTGTAATATCCCGCCAATTAATCCCATATCATGATAAATAGGAAGCCAGATAACACCTTCGTGTTTTCCATACATTTCAAAACCATCTTGTATTAATCTTGAGTTGTGTATAAGGTTTTCATGCGTAATTATCACACCTTTTGGATCACCTGTTGAACCTGAAGTGTATTGCAGATAAGCTATAGTATCTTTAGTTATATTTTCATTATCCGGAGAAACTCTCAAGTTAGCTTCGTAATTATCCGTGGCAAACCAACCGATATTACTTAGTGTTATGCCGCTTTCGTTCTCATTTTCTAAAATATTTTTGAGCTCTTCATCATTTTGCCATATTTCTTTTTGAGCCAATATCTCTTTTGTAGTAAGTGCAATCTTAGACCCTGAATCGTGTAAAATTGATTGCAGCCGGGGTAATGTTTTATTTAATCTATTGGGATCGGGCGGATAAACCGGTACGGCAATAACGCCTGCATATAAACAGCCAAAAAAACCTGCAATATAATCCAAGCCCGCCGGATAAAGCAAAAGAGCGGACTCATTACGAAGTTTTTTTTCTAAAAGTTGACCGGCAATATTCCTTGCTCGCCTATCAAGTTCACCAAAGGTTATTATCTCTTTTTCACCATCATCTTTTAGAAAAGTAAAAACCTTATCATCAGACTGTCTCTCAGCTCTCCAACTTAAAAGTTCAACTAGAGTAGACGGTAAAAAATTTGATTTATTTCCCATATTCATTTACATTCTCAAAAAAATTAATACGTTTCGTTAATTTCGTCAGTATTTAATATTCCACTTTGATTAGTATCCAAATATTTTAATACTTCATTAATATCTATTAACAAATATTTTTGATCCATTACTTCTATAATAACATTACAACATGAGTATGTTGTGTTTTCTAAAAAGGGAATAGTCCTTTTAATGTTATCATTAACATTCATTATCTCATTTACCTTTTCCACAACAAAACCAAATGTAATCCCTTTGTGTTCACCAACCAATATTCTACTTTCATTAGTAATCATTTTAGGATTCAATTTTAATATTTTGTAAAGGTTAAGTAAATGAACATCAGTTTGATCATACTTAAATTTTGATTGTATTTTTTGAAGAGATATATCTTGAGGAAGATAATCTTCAGCTTTGAGGATTATAGGAACCTTTTGCATATCAACAGCAAAGATTTCATCGGAAAGAGTAAAAGTCGTAATACTTTTAATCATAAAGTTTTCAAATAATTATTATCTTTTATAAAGGCAAGAAATGTACCAGTAATTTAGAGTACGATTTTACTTAAATTTCGAAGCTTTTATGAATTGAAAGTAAAGATATTTAACTTTCAGTTAAAATATTTTACTCGACACAAACTTAACTCAATGAATATTATATTTTTCAAGTTTGCTGTAAAGAGTGGGTTTGGAAATGCCTAAAATTTTAATAGCCTTTTGTTTATCACCGTTAACTTTTGCAAGCACACGAAGAATATGAATTTTTTCCACTTCTTCAAGACTTATTAGATCAACTGTTGATTTAAATCCGTTGTTCGGATTTTTATGCAGATGAATATTCTCTTTCAATAGAACATCACTGCTGGAAAGAACAATAGCCTGCATAAGAATATTTTCGAGCTCCCGTACATTGCCGGGCCAGTTATAGTCCTGCAGCATTTCCATAACATCCATCGGAACTTTCATAACATTTTTGTGAAGTTCTTTATTTATTTTTTTCAAAAAGTGAACTACTAATAGCGGAATATCACCTTTTCTTTCTCTTAACGGAGGTAAATCAATTGTAAAAACTTTCAGCCTGTAAAATAGATCTTCCCGGAATTTCCCCTCTTCCACAAGTTGTGATAAATCCTTATTGCTTGCAGCAAGAATTCTGGCATTCATCGGCTGCGTATATTCTCCCCCGACCTTCTCAAATTCCCTTTCCTGAAGTACCCGCAGCAATTTTGACTGCAGGTCAAGCGACATTTCTGATATTTCATCTAAAAAGATTGTACCTTCCCTTGCTAATTCAAACTTACCTTTTTTATCTTTAATAGCTCCGGTAAAGGCGCCTTTAACATGCCCGAATAATTCACTTTCCAAAAGTTCTCTTGATAATGCAGTGCAATTTACAGCTATAAACGGTTGTTCGCGTGATACACCGTTATAGTGAATTACTTTGGCAATTAACTCTTTACCGGTTCCGCTTTCACCTTGAATTAACACAGAAACCTTATTTGAAGAAAGTTGACCAATATTTTTAAATATTTCTTTCATTACAGGAGTTCGACCAATAAGACTATTATCCAGTTGATAGACCTCAGAGTCTTCTGAGATATAAGCTTCTAACTGCTCGCTTACAGATTGAATTTGTAATGCCCTATTAATTTTTATTTTCAACTGTTCCATATCAAGCGGTTTTTGGATATAATCGAATGCACCTTTCTGCATTGCTTTGATTATTGAGGACATATCGTAATATGCCGTAAATAAAATTACTTGTATATGAGGTTCGTAATTTTTTACTTTTTCTAAAACTTGCAAACCGTTCATATCCGGCATAATCAAATCACAGATAATCAGGTCAGGACTGTACTTTTCAACTGCCGCAATACCTTTAGTTCCATTTTCAGCTAAGAGTACCTTATGTCCGAGTTCTTTCAAATTAACATTGAGAATTTCCCGAACTTGCTCGTCATCATCAATAATCAGTAATTTAGCCATAATAATTTTTGTGTAAGATTAAAATTAAAGTGAAAAATTATTGTCAATCTTTCAGCTATCAAAATTAAAAATCTTTTTCATATTTAACAGCTTTTTTTAGCTGTCCTAAAAGATGGTCATTCATTTATATTAAATGTGCAAGAAAAATAGAGGAATAAAGGTAAAAATGTGTGACGTGCATCAAATAAACTTGGAACCGGGAATAAACCGGTTCCAAATAACTTAACAAAATAATCGCGTTAGGAAAATTTTAGACTATGTTAGAAATATATTCAAGGTTGTCTATTGTAGAAACTCCTAAATCAAAAGTTAATACTTCTCTTCCTGAATCCAGCAAAGCTTTCCTATCGCCGGAAGCTTGTGCGTGAATAAGTGTACCGAAAGTAATAGAGGATTTATTCTCACCGGGATTATCCGGAATTGCAATATCATTTTCATTATCGGCAATGAATTGTATGAATAGTCCGTTTCCCGCATCACCTTTATGCAGTTGTCCCGTGGAGTGCAAAAAACGTGGTCCGAATCCGATTGTTGTTGCAATTTTGTATTTCCGTAAAATTTTAATGCGAAGTTCATTTAACAATCGGGCGGTTTCTTCATTGGGTGTAATAAACGCTTGAATTGCTATATAATTATGCTGGTCTTCATTATTAGTTTTATCAAGGAAATTATTAAATGCACTCTTTAAATCACTACCGCTTATATTTCCCAAAATGCTTATTCCGTTTTCCGCTAAAGCTTTTTCTTCACTCGGTAATTTCCCAGTTTCCATAAATTTCTTAACCATTTCTCTGGCCGCAATTTTAGCGGATTCAACATTTGGCTGATCAAAAGGCTGAATTTTCAAACTCCATCCGGCTATTGCTATAGCGAATTCCCATCTTAAAAATTCACTTCCCAAATCATATTTATCGTTAAGAATAATTTCAATTACCGGAAAACCACTTAAGATAAGTGATTCAACTTTTTCATCCAAATTACTATCATCTTTATAGCTAAGCACAACAAAAACCCTATCATCTCCGTAAAATTCTTTTCCTTGAAATTCTTCATTCACGACCGGTAAAATACCTTTGCTGTTTTTACCTGTACTTTCTGCAATTAATTGTTCAACCCAGTTTTGAAAGGGTTTAAGCTCGGATGAAGTTAAAAAAGTAAGCTTATCAATTTTATTATTTGCCAATTCGCCTAAACTAACACCAAGAAAAGCATCTAGATTTTTATCGCTGTTTTTTAATTCTTTTATTTCCACGTCAGCACGATTAAGGATTAGTTCAATATCTACACCGACAAGAGCAGCTGGAACAATGCCAAAGAAAGATAAAGCTGAAAATCTTCCGCCTATATTGGGATCGTTAAGAAATGTTTTCCGGAAGTGCAATTCCGAAGCAATTTTTTCAAGTTTACTCCCGGGATCAGTTATTGCTACGAAATGCTTCCCTACTTCTTTTTTACTTAATTTGTCGAGTGTTAGGTTGTAAAAATACTTCATGAAAGAAAGGGTTTCTACAGTTCCGCCGGATTTGGTTGACACAATAAATAATGTTTTCTCCAAATCGAATTCTTTGGTATATTTTAGAATTACCGCAGGATCTGTACTGTCCAAAACATGCAGATCGAGATATCCATTCTGAACACCGAAAGTTAGTCTGAATACCTCCGGAGCAAGGCTTGAACCGCCCATTCCCATCAGAAGTGCTGTTGTAAAACCATCGGATTTTACAGATTCTACAAATTCTTTAATTTCACTTAGAGCCGCTCTTGTTTCAGCCGGACTATCGAGCCAGCCAAGACGATTTGATATTTCAGCCGGTTCATTCGACCAAACTGTAAAATCTTTTTCCCAAATTCTGGATACTATTTTTTCATTAATGAGCTTAGCGTAAGCAGCTGAAATCTGCTTTTCTTTCTCACCAAGATGAAAAATTATTGAGCTAGACTTTTTTTTTAACAAATCACATTTTTCTTCCAGACTGCTGATTATGCTTCTGAATGATTTGGAAAAAGATTCAACACCGTCTTTTTGTAATTTATCCGTAATTTTTATCATATCAATTTTAAGACCGGCTAATTTAGTCAAATTTTCATGTGCTTCTTCCAAACCTTTATCCACTCTAACTTCAACAGTACCGTGATCCAAAAAGTTGTTCAATGTAGATGGCGGAACAGTGTTAACCGTATTCGGACCAATAAGTTCATCAACATATAATGTATCGCGATATGCAGGATTCTTAGTACTTGTGCTCGCCCATAAAAGTCTTTGAATATTTGCACCTTTTTTCGTTAAGGCTTCCCATCTATCCCCTGAAAAAACATTTAAGAATTCTTCGTAAACGCTCTTTGAATATGAAACGGCAATTTTGCCCTGTAATTCTTTCACTCCGGCAGTTTCCAATTCTTTGTCAACAGCGGTTTCAATTCTACTTACAAAAAACGAGGCAACGGATGCCACTTTACTTAAATCACCGCCTCTTTTATCCAATTCTTCCAAGCCATCAATATATGCATTTGCAACATCAAGATAATTTTCTTTACTAAAAATTAACGTCACATTAACATTTATTCCCGAAGCAATTAGTTCGGTAACAGCCGGAAGCCCTTCTTTGGTAGCCGGAACCTTGATCATAACATTTTTTCTACCCAGCTCTCTATATAACCTTTTAGCTTCATCGATTGTTTCTTCAATTTCGCTTGCCAATAACGGATTTACCTCCAAACTAACGTAACCGTCCAACCCCTGTGTTTTTTCAAAGACGGGCATTAATAAATCCGAAGCAAGACCGATATCTTTTTTTACCAACGCTTCATAAATTTCATGGATTGAAGATGTTGATTTTAGTACTGAAAGTATGTCTTCGTCATAAAAATCTGTACCCGTAATTGCTTTTTCAAAAATAGAAGGGTTTGAGGTCATTCCACGTAAACCTTGGTCAATTAATGACTTAAACTCACCGTTTAACAAAAAATCCCTTCTAATAAAATCATACCAAATTGATTGCCTAAGCTTAGCAAGCTCTTCAAATTTATTCATTTTTTCTCCAATGTTAATTACATATTTTTTCTTAAAAATTTATTTCATGTAAAACTAACAAA
>CBEVZC010000035.1:0-24961 GCA_965554225.1 uncultured bacterium
CACACTGTCATATTTTTGATTGGAACCTAAGAACTGAACGGCAATGTAATTATCTGTAAATCCTACATCACCCGTTGCATCAAACTCATATCCTAAATGAAGTGAGTCGTTATAGCCGTTTCCGCCCTTATTAAAGAAAGCGCCGCCAATTCTAGGTGAAGTTATATTTGTATTTCTCACTACCGTGTCCGTCCATAAACCAACATAAACGCTATCTATATATTTGTTGCTAACATTCTTTATCCAATAGTTAAGAATTACAAAAAAGTTCGCAAACGGAAAATCCCACGCATAAGTTTCTTCGTGAACTGTAACGCCTAACGGTCTGTGACCAATAATCAATTCGCCATTGCTTAACGTACGGTTGGTATCGGTGTAATCCATAACAAAATCTTGATGTGAAATTGCGGAAGGACTAAAAAACGGTGATTCTGTTAAAGCAGATCTTTCAACTACTCTCGATCCTGCAGTATTAGTAAATTCAAAACCGCCGCCGCGGGAACTTACCGACGCGGCATCAACAACGGCAGTAGTTACGAAAGGTCCTGTTCTATTGGCTCCGTTAGAATCATCGGCAATAAATCCGCCTATCCATAATCCCCCGTCAAATATATTCTCAATTCCGCTTCCAAGAGGATACTCGCATGAAGGCTGTTCTGGCCACAAACTAAAACCGTGACCGTATGAACCGAAATTAGTAACGGTTAAACCGATATCACCAACATTGGTATACTTGGAGTTATCGTCGTCTAAGGATTTATTTAATCCTATACTATTTTGCTGTGCCGACAATAAAGAGTAAAAGAAAAATATTATAACAAGTAAAGATATTTTCATGAACTATAATAATTTAGAAACGGATTTTGAATTATTAAAAATTTAAATTTCCTAACGACAATACTCATATAAAAATACTATCTTAATCTTCCTTTTTCAAATTAAATAAAAGTAATTTAACCTCTAACATAATCTATAATTTCTCTATAAATCTCTTGCATGTTTATCCGCATGATAAGAACTACGTACCAGCGGACCGGATTCAATTGCCAAGAAGCCCAGCTTCATTCCTTCGTCTTTATATAGTTTAAATTCATCCAAATCTACAAATCTATCAACAGGCAAATGTTCTTTCGTCGGCTGCAGATATTGCCCGATGGTCATAATATCGCAACCCGCATTTCTTAAATCCTTCATAATTCCTATCACTTCTTCAGTCTTTTCACCAATTCCAACCATTATTCCGCTTTTTGTTCGCAGTCCTTTCCGTTTGAACCAATTTATTAAATTAAGACTACGTTTATATTTTGCCTGCGGACGAACGGCATGGTAAAGACGTTCAACCGTTTCCAAATTATGATTCAATATATCAGGAGGGTTCTGCATAATAATTTCAAAAGATTTTTCATCACCCTTAAAATCCGGTGTTAAGATTTCGATTGTACAAGCTGGTGAAGTTTCACGAATTAGTTTTACCGTCTCGGAAAAGATAGCAGCGCCACCGTCATCCAGATCATCTCTATCTACGGATGTTACAACCGCATGACGCAGACCGAGCTGTTTTACCGATTCCGCAACTCTGCGCGGTTCATCTAAATCCAAATGATTGGGAATACCGGTCTTCACATTACAAAATCCGCATGTTCTGGTACACGTATCGCCCAGAATCATAAATGTTGCAGTTTTATTATGCCAGCATTCAGCGAGATTAGGACACCGAGCTTCTTCGCAAACAGTGTTTAGATGAGACGAACGCATAAGGTTTAGAACTTCTTTATAGTTCTCACCACTCGGTAGACGAACTTTTAACCAATCCGGTCTTTTCCCTAATTCATCTCTATTTTTCTCAACTTTCTCTTTATATTTTCTTTGATGCTGATTTATCATATTTTCCTTTTCAAAAAAGCTATTTCACAAAGTTTCACAGAGTTGAACACAAAGGCTCACAAAGTAAAAACAATTTCTTTTCTTTGTGTGTCTTTGTGATATAGCCTTTTAATTTATAATTCTTTTAATACCATTTTTTAACAACGGGACATTAAAATTAATTAGTAACCCTAATTTATAATTTCCAAGTTTTAAATAAGTAAGAACTTGAGCAAAGTGAACATCAATTAAAGTATCCACTGTTTTAATTTCCACAACAACCTTATGCCCTACTAATAAGTCGATTCTATATCCATGATCTAACTTAATATCTTTATAAACAATTGGCATTGGCTTTTCTTTTTCAACTTTTAAGCCGTTATTCTTTAATTCATAATACAAACATTCTTGATAAGCAGACTCTAATAATCCCGGTCCTAAACTTCGATGAACTTCAATTGCAAGCCCGATAATCTTGTTCGAGATAATATTTTCAATTTCTATGCTCATAAATAAATTACTTTGTTTCAAAATGTTTCATAGAGTAAAAGTTTTACTTTGTGTAATAATTGCTTTTTCTTTTTCCCAATTTTTGCACGTTTATTAAATTAAGCTATTTCACAAAGTTTCACAGAGTTGAACACAAAGGCTCACAAAGTAAAAACAATTTCTTTTCTTTGTGCAACTTAGCTTCTCTTTGTGTGTCTTTGTGATATAGCCTTTCCTTTAAATTATTACTATCCATTCTACACATTTTATTATTCAGTATACAATAATATCAAATAAATATGTATATTATAAGATAAATATTTTTACCAAAAATTTGATTCTAATGAATTGCCCTCATTGTAAAAATCCAATGATAGTTCTCGAACTAGCTGATGTTGAAACAGATTTCTGTCCCGAATGTGAAGGAATTTGGCTTGATGCTGGCGAACTGGAATTACTGATCGAAGACTCTTCGGCTAAGGATGAACTGCTTAATTCGTTTAAAGCCGACCAGCAAATCAAAGAAAAAGCAATCCGCTGCCCTATTTGCAGGATTAAAATGGAAAAAGTGTATGTTGGAAAAGAACAGAAAATTATAATTGACGAATGCAAACATGGCCATGGACTTTGGTTTGATAAAGGCGAAATACTTGAAGTAATTGAAATAGGTTCTATAAATAAAGAAAATGAAATTATAAAGTTATTAATAGAAATGTATAGCCATAAAATTAGTCCAAATAAAAAGGAGGAAAGATGAGCGCTTTTTTAATCTTCATTATTTTAATTGTTTTAATAGGATTTTTCTTTGCCGGAATGTACAATTCACTTGTCAAATTACGCAATCGTGTAAAGAATGCGTGGTCGCAGATAGATGTACAATTAAAGAGAAGGCACGACCTTATTCCGAATCTTATCGAAACTGTTAAAGGATACATGACCCACGAACGGGATACTCTTGAAAACATTACAAAAGCCAGAGCCGGTGCAATGAGTGCGAATAGTGTTGCAGAAAAGTCAAAGGCCGAATCCGCATTGAGCGGCGCACTCGGTAAATTCAATCTTGTTGTTGAAAATTATCCCGATTTAAAAGCAAATCAAAATTTCCTCGCTCTACAGGAAGAATTAACATCAACAGAAAATAAAATTTCTTTTGCCCGACAAAGTTATAATGATCAGGTACTTTTTTATAATAATAAAATTGAAATGTTTCCATCTAACATTATAGCAAACATGTTTAATTTCAAACAAGAAGAGTTCTTTGAAGTTGAAAACGAAGCTGAGCGGGAAGCTCCAAAAGTAAAGTTTAATTAAATAAATATTTTGTTTACATATCAAATTGTAATTCACAAATATCAAATAAGACAAAAATTTAACTACTCTTTTTAAGTTTAGACTATGTTTTCTGCTTTAATTGTCATTTATTGTTTTGTTCGTTGATTTTTTTTGCAATTTGATTTTTGCCTTTTGATTTTTTTAGAGGTTTTTGTGTGGGAATTAATCGAATCGAATAAAAGAAAGTCACTTATACTTTTCCTTGCAATGGGAATTATTTTACTATTGCTTGGATATTTTATAGGAGGTGCATTTTTAGGTACAAACGGAGGAAGCGAATTAGGCGTTTTCTTCGCATTATTAATTTGGGCAGTAATGTCACTCATCAGCTACTTTGCAGGCAGTTCACTAATGCTTTCAGTCAGCAGAGCGAAAGAAGTAACCAAAGAAGTTCACCCTCAACTTTTTAATATTGTGGAAGAGATGAAAATTGCTTCGGCATTACCAAAGATGCCGAAAATTTTTATTATAAACGAAGAAGCACCGAATGCTTTTGCAACGGGAAGAAATCCGGAGAATTGCGCTGTTACTGTTACGGCAGGATTACTCTCAAGGTTAAACCGGGATGAGCTGCAAGGTGTAATTGCACACGAAATGAGTCATATTAAAAATAGAGATATTCTCTACATGACGTTTGCAGGTGTGATGCTGGGAACAATTGTGATTATTTCAGAGGTTTTTCTGAGAGGTTTATGGTTCGGGGGCGGCTCCCTAAACAGATACAAAAACAGATCGTCCGGCGGAGGTTCTGCTCAAGCTATTATTGCAATTGCAGCTTTGGTTCTTGCTATTCTGGCGCCTATTCTTGCCAGACTGTTATATTTTGCAATATCGAGGAAACGGGAATACCTGGCAGATGCAAGCGGTGTAAGACTTACCCGTTATCCCGAAGGATTAGCTTCGGCATTGGAAAAATTAGCTGATAACAAATTGGACCTTCACGCGGCAAACAAGGCAACCGCCGGAATGTATATAGTAAATCCGCTTAAGAAGAAAGGTATGAAACTTTCCGATTTAACCAGCACTCACCCGCCGATATCGGAGAGAATTAGAATTTTGAGAAGCATGTCGCAAGGTGCGGGATATATGGATTATCAAAATGCTTATATGAAAGTAAAGCACAAAACCGAAAGACTAATTCCAAACTCGGTTTTAAATACTGATGAGAAAATAGGTATTAGAGATGCTTCTGCGAGCGAAGGAGCCATTGACAAGAAAAATTATAGAAGAAATCTGGGCGATTTGGTTATGAACGTTAATGGTTATTCATTTGTCAATTGCGCCTGCGGACTTAAACTAAAAATACCGCCTACTTATAAAAAATCCGAAGTTAAATGCCCTCGTTGCGGAAGGATAAATAAAGTCCCTCCAAGAAATAAATAATATTTTAAAAAAAATTGTAATTATAATAATTCTATATTTCAGCAGAAAAGCCCAACATTTTTACTTGCCCACCTCAGGCGGCGAATGCTGGGCTTTTAATTGTTGAGGTTTTTAATTTCTAAACACTTCCCACATCAAAATTTTCCAAATAATTTTTTACTGCTTTTAAAAACTTTCCTCCAAGCATTCCATCAACCAATCTATGATCGTGGCTTAATGATAAATACATCATCGGTTTAATGGCAATTACATCCGTTCCGTCAACTTCAACAACTACGGGTTTTTTTACCACAGCGCCTACTCCAAGAATTGCAACTTCAGGCTGATTTATAATCGGGTTACCGAACAATGCGCCAAAAACACCGTAATTAGTAATTGAAAATGTCCCGTCGGCTACTTCATCAGGATTCAATTTCTTATTTCTGGCACGATATCCAATATCTGCAATTGCTTTTGCCAAACCGCGAACACTTTTATCTTCTGCGTTTTTAATGTTCGGAACAATTAAACCGTTGGGTTCAACTGCAACAGCAATACCAAGATTAACATATTTTTTTACGACTATATTATCGCCATCTATCGAAGCATTGACAAACGGATAATCTTTTAAAGCTTTAACAGCTGCATACGAAATGAATGCCATGTATGTTAATTTTATTTCCTCTTCCCGTAAAAGCCTTTCTCTGTTTTGAACTATAAAATTATGAATCTTCGTCATATCAACTTCCATCACTTCCGAAACATGAACAGAAGTATCACGACTCTGAATCATATGCTCCATAATTCTTTTGCGGATATTATTCATCGGAATAACTTCGACACCATCACCACTTTTAATTGCACGTTCTTTTGTTACTTTTCTTGTGGACACTTGTCCCTTGCTTCTATTTTCAATATAGTTCAAAATATCTTTTTTCGTCACACGACCATTAATTCCGCTCCCGGGAATATCTTCCAGTTCATCGAAAGGAACATTTTCTTTTTGAGCAATATTCATAACCAGCGGCGAGTAAAATCTGTTTGAACTTTGACTGATTTCCTTCTTTTGCGGTATTACTTTTTTCTGTTGCTTAACTATTTCGTCACTTGCTTGTTTTGTTTCATCCTTTTCTTTTTTCGTAACCGGTGTTTTGGGAATTTTGCCGGATGTAGAAATTTTTGCAACAACCGTATCAACCTCAGCAGTTTCATTCTCTTTTACGAAAATTGCTGCAAGCACACCATCTACAGGTGAAGGAACTTCCGTATCAACTTTATCAGTACTTATTTCAAAAAGAGTTTCATCCCGTTTAACTTTATCGCCAATTTTCTTGTACCATTTGATTACCGTTCCTTCCGTAACCGATTCTCCCATTTTAGGCATTGGAATATCTACTAAATTTTCACTTACAGTTTCAACAGCTTCCGGCTCCGGACTTATTTTTTTATCTTTCACAGATTCACTTTTTTCAGCAGCGGTTCCTTCAGTTTCTAAAATTGCAACCACTGTTCCCACATCAACCGTTTCGTTTTCGCCAAACTTAATTTCGGATAAAACTCCGTCATCTGAAGAAGGGATTTCAGTATCGACTTTATCCGTACTAATTTCATAAAGTATCTCATCCTTTTTTACACTATCGCCAACTTTTTTGTGCCACTTTATGATTGTTCCTTCCGTAATACTTTCACCCATTTGAGGCATTACAATTTCTTTTTTCATTTAATTCTCCTTAAAATGCTTAATAAGCAAGTAAATCTTTAAGTGATTCATAAATTTTATTTCTATTGGGAAGAACATATTTTTCCAATGTTGAAGCAAACGGAATAAATGTATCCAAACCGGCTACTCTTTTAACCGGTCCGTCTAAGTATTCAAAAGCTTTATCCGAAATTCTTGCTGCAATCTCTGCTCCAAATCCCGATGTTAAAGTATCTTCATGTATAAGAGCAACCTTCCCCGTCTTTTTTATTGATTTAATAATGGTTTCTTCATCAAGCGGATTGATTGTTCTGATATCAACTATTTCTACGGAGAATCCGTCTTCTTCCAATTTCTTAGCTGCAAAATTACTTTCGTGAACCATTGCGCCATAAGTAACCACGGTTAAATCATCTCCTTCACGAACAATATTTGCCTTCCCAAACGGTAAAAGATAATTCTCATCCGGTTCGGGTGTAGAAGCGTAGCTCTGACGATATAAACCCTTATGTTCTAGGAATAATACAGGGTCGTCCAATCGCAATGCGGTTTTCAGCAGCCCCTTGGCATCGGCGGCATTAGAGGGATAAGCAATTAACAAACCGGGTATATGCGCAAAGAATCCTTCAATGTTTTGGCTGTGGTAAAGTCCGCCGTGAATAAATCCGCCTATTGCAGTTCTTGTAACAACCGGTGCACTCCATGCATTATTTGAACGATAGCGATAAGTAGCAAGTTCATTTCTCATTTGCATAAATGCGGGCCAAATATAGTCTCCGAACTGAATTTCTACGCAGGGTTTTACGCCGGTCAATGCCATCCCAACAGCAACTCCTTCGATACTGGCTTCTGCAAGCGGAGAATTAAACACCCGACTATTTCCAAACTTTGTAGAGAGACCTTTTGTTGCAGTAAATACTCCCCCTTTGCCGTCTGCTATATCTTCACCAAAGACATAAATTTTATCATTTCGCTCCATCTCTTCGTGCAGAGCATGATTTATTGCATCAACCATAACAATTTTATTTCCCTTCGGTTCAGATGTTTCATACTCAAGCTCATCACGTAAACCGGATTCATCCAATACATATTTAACTGCTGTTTCCGGTTCCGGATCTTTTTGAGCTAAAGCCCAGTCTGCAACATTGTTTATTTCATCATGCAAATCATTCTGCATTTTCTCAAATGCGCTTTTTGTAATTATATTTTTCTCAATCATATATTCGGAAAGAATATCAATCGGGTCTTTTTGCAAATCTTCTTCCAACGAATCTTTCGGTCTATATTTTTTCTGATCGTCGGATGAAGAATGAGAAAACAGTCTAACAACACTGGCTTCAACAAGAACGGGTCCTTTACCGCTTTCCGCATAAACATAAGCCTGCTTTGCAATTTTTTTCATTTCCAAATAGTCGGTTCCATCGGCTTTTAACCTTAAAAGATTTTGATAACCGCTCATCATTTCCAAAACGGAAGCATTTTTGCCTGCTGTTTGATCTTCTACCGGCACCGAGATAGCCCATTTATTATTTTGAATAACAAAGATAACCGGCAACTTTGCCCTAGATGCCCAATTGACTGCTTCGTGAAATTCACCTTGACTTGAAGTCCCTTCTCCGGAACTCACATAAACTATTCTGTTCTTACCTTCTTTTCTCAATGCCATTGCAGTACCAACAGCCTGCAGAAACTGCGTACCGGTAGGGCTTGACTGTGATGGAATATTAAACTCTTTCGAGCCCCAATGATTAGGCATTTGTCTGCCGCCGTTACCCGGATCAGCAGCTTTCCCCAACATTTCCAGCAAAATATTTTCAGGCGTTACACCCAAAGCCAATAATACCGCTTGATCACGATAATACGGATATGCCCAGTCTGCTTTAGGTTTAAGAACTTCCCCAAACGCGACTTGCGTTGCTTCGTGTCCAGCGCCGGCAATAATAAAATGCGCCTTTCCCTGCTTAAGAAGTGTAAGTACTTTATTATCTATCGTACGCGAAAGCACCATTGTTTTAAGACCTTTCAGAAGATCGTTCTTTTTTAATTTAATGGATCTATTTGTTGTACTCATTTTTTTATCTTGTGTTTTAGTTAAATTACTTTTCCCGTCTCTTACCATTTTTACTTATTCCTTTCTAAATATTCAGCGATAAAATTTTATTATCGCTTTGCATATTAATAATTTTACTGTATTCAAAAACTATTTCGAAATTTTTTAAAATATTTTTTTTGACTTCAAATATGTCAACCCGATTACCAATTTCTTTTTTTAATGACGTAACTTCCTTACCTCTAATACCGCAGGGAATTATTCCGTTAAATAAGCTCAGATCCGTATTCACATTTAGTGCGAATCCATGCATCGTTATCCACCTGCTCACTTTAACACCAATTGCACAAATCTTCCTACTATCAATCCAAACACCGGTGTATTTCGGCTTTCGTCCGCAGCTTATTCCATAATCGGAACAAGTTTGAATAATTACATCTTCGAGTGCCCGAAGGTATTTATCCGTATCTTCTTTCCATTCCGCCAAATTTAAAATTGCGTATCCAACAATCTGCCCGGGTCCGTGATAAGTAACATCACCGCCGCGATCGATATCATAAACAGAAATATTATTTTCCCGTAAGTACGATTCGGAACTTATAAGATTTTTTCTGTCGGCGGTTTTACCAAACGTATAAGTATGCGGATGCTCCAAAAGCAACAAAGTATCGGGTATTACTCCATCTAACCTTTTCTTAAAAAGCTCTTTTTGTAAATCCCAAGCCTTTTTATAATCAATAATATTTAGATTATAATAATTTAATTTTTTAGATATCAATTGCTTGTCCATCTGCATCTTCCGCCGCTTCCATAATCATTTCCGATAATGTGGGATGAGCATGAACTGTTTTGGCAATAGACTCAAAATCACCTTCCAAGGTTTTAGCAACACCCAGCTCCGCAATCATTTCCGTAGCTTGATCTCCGATTATATGCGCTCCAAGCAGCTCGCCATACTTCTCATCAAAAATCAACTTGACAAAGCCTTCTCTATCACCTGCTGCAGTAGCTTTGCCGCTTGCTGAATACGGAAATTTTCCGACTTTAATTTTATAACCGTTTTTAACGGCTTGATCTTCCGTAAAACCAATACTTGCAATCTGAGGATGACAATATGTACAGCCCGGAATAGAATTATAATCTAACTGTGGAGTATTAAGTCCCTTAATTCCTTCAACACAATGTATACCTTCGTGAGAAGCAACATGCGCTAACCACGGCGGACCAATAACATCGCCTACTGCGTAAATATTATCCTTATTGGTTTTATAAGTTTTTTTATCAACCACAATACTGTTCCTTTCAACTTTTACGCCTAATTTTTCCAGACCGAATCCTTCAACGTTTCCCACTACTCCAACGGCTGAAAGAACAATATCCGCTTTCAATTGTTCTTTGCTATTTGCATTAGATGTATTAACAACTACTTTTCTTCCTTTTACTTCAGCATTTTCAACTTTAGTAGAAGTATAAATTTCAATTCCTCTTTTTGCAAAACTTCTTTTAAGAGTTTCCGAAACTTCAACATCTTCCACGGGTACTATTCTATCCATCATTTCAATAAGTGTTACCTTTGTGCCAAGTACACTGTAGAAGTAAGCAAATTCAACACCAATAGCTCCGGCACCTACAATAATTATTTCCTTAGGAAGTTTTTCAAGAGTCATTGCTTCCGTACTGGTAATAATTTTTCTTCTATCTACAGGAATAGAATCAAAAATTTTTGTTCTTGCACCGGTTGCAATAATAAGATTAGTAAATGAAATTTTTTCAATTTCCTTTTTGTTATTGCCTAATACCGAAATGGAATTATTTGATACTATTTTACCGAAACCCTTTTTTACATCAATCTTATTTTTCTTCATTAGAAAGTCAACACCTTTGGTTACTCTCCGGGAAACGTTCCGGCTTCTTTTAATAATCTTATCAAAATCAAAGTCTAAACCCTTAATATTAATCCCTAAGTCTTGGGAATGGTTTTTCATTAAATCATAAGATTCCGCACTTTTAAGTAAAGCTTTTGTTGGAATACATCCCCAGTTAAGACATATTCCGCCCAGAGTTTTTTCCTTTTCAATTACTACCGTTTTAAAACCCAATTGTGAAGCTCTTATTGCCGCAACATAACCTCCGGGTCCACCACCTAAAACGGCAATATCATATTTCTTATTCATACATCTTGTCCATTTTTTATTTTGTAGTATATTAAATATACGGAAATTTATATTTTATTTTGATGATTTCAAAAAAACAAAATTGATCTGCAATTAAACTACATACTGTTTTAAGATAAGGGATAAGTAATTATGCAAGTAAATTATACATTATCAAGCAGCATAAAACTTCTTGATTTTGCATCATTCTTCTTTTTAAAAGATTTATTATCAAATTTGCAAATTTTTTCCAACGGACAAATACTACAATTAGGGTTAGCAGGTGTACAAATTTCCCGTCCAAGTCTAATTAAATTAGTGTGAAAAGAGTGAGCAATTCCACTTGGAAAATTTTGATTTAATTCATAAAATGATTTTTCAGGCGATGAAGCATGCACCAGACCAATTCTATTTAAAGTTCTGTGTACATGTGTATCAACCGGACAAATATCCCTATCCAACGCAAAGAGCAAAACACAGCTGGCTGTTTTTACTCCAATACCACCATACTTTGTTAACTCTTTAATTGCATTGATATTTTTCATTTTGTTCAGGTGATTTAAATCCAATTTGTTAGTCGATTTATATAATCCGGTAACAAAATTTTTTATTGCTTTCGATTTTTGTTTACCAAGTCCCGCAATTCTTATTTCCTTTTCTATACTGGATGTACGCACTTTTAGCAGCATTTCCCACTTGGGATAGCGCTTCCGCAAATTTTGATAGGCTTTATATGAATTATTGTCATTCGTATTTTGTGAAAGGATTGTCGCAATGAGCATATCAACAGGATCCGGTAATTCTTTAGCTCTTGGCGGAACACCAAAATGTTTGATAAGAATATTATTAATTGTTTTGACTTTTTTTATCACAAGAGGAGCTTTAATTTTTGAGTTAAATTGACTTGAATAAAAATAATAAATTAACTGGAAAAGATTTTAAATATGAAGAGAAAACCTTCGAGGAATTTATATTTTCCCCGAAGGTTTTAAATTTTTAGAAAATTAGTCCTAAATCAAAAAATTGCACATTCTCTAAGCGTCCGTAATCAGCGTAACCATAGTTTATATATATTCCCAAATTATCATTAAATCTATATTTTAATCCACCGCCGAGAGTTAAACCTTGTTCGGAATTATCTAAAAACAAAGATTTGTATCCAATTCTAAAAAACAAAAGTTCGTCGTACGCAAACTCAAGTCCGCTATTTACATACTCGGTATTATCATTTGGATGTGTTGCATCAACAGCTGCTGTAATTCTTATAAATCTTTCTTTTACAACATCCATGGCTAAACCAATTCTAAAAGTCAAAGGTAAATCAAAATCATCTGTTCTATATTGAGCAGGAATGTTATTCGGACCCGTATCGGGATTATTATTAGGATCATCGTTAAACAAAACATCTCTTCCATCAAGTCTCATTGTTGAACCAAAGTTACTAATAGCAGCGCCGATCATTAAGTTATTGAACGGAGTTCTATATAATGTACCAACATCTATTGCGAATCCTGAAGCGCTTGAATTCCATATTCCTTCATGGATATATTTGAAATTAAACCCAATCGAGAACCGGTCCGTTAATTCCTTTGCATAACCAAGTCCGATAGCGATTGAATTGGCATCCCAAACTCTGCCGTCCCCTTCGGGATTATCAAAAGTTCTCACTTTATCTTCCGGTACCCTAAATGTAGTGAGATTTGCAAAGATTGTCCCAAGTCCTTCTATTCTTAGCGCCCCAGCAGCGAAATCATAACTCATATCAGCCAGCCAGTTTGCATGGTTAAAAGCAACTTGACCGTTATGAGGGCTTGTTGCAATACCTGCTGGATTCCAATAGACGGAATAAATGTCATTCCCAATTGCAGTAAAAGCGCCGCCCATACCAATAGCGCGCGCGCCTGCTCCAATTTTTAAGAACTGTCCTGCAGTTGTACCAACCTTAGTAGTACTTCTAAACAATTGCGCTTCTGATTTGGAAACAATTCCAAAGATAAAAACAATTGTGAAAATTAAACCAAATATCTTTTTCATAAAATAATACCTCCAATTAAGCACAGGAACAAAGAGTTATATCCTGTTCCATTATTTAATTAAAGCAAATCTTCCAATTTTTTCTCCAACTCCCGGTGCATCTACGTGGAAAATGTAAACACCGTAAGCTACTTTCTGCCCTTCAAACGATAATAAATCCCAGCTTACCATGTTCGTCATATCGTCTTTTTCTATAGTTTGAACCAGCTCACCGGTAATAGTGTAAATTCTTACTGTACATTTGGGCGGGAGATTTCTGAACTGAATAACCTTATCCCCTCTTTTGCCTGAAGTCCTTCCAGGTTCTTCCGCAATATCGTACGCTACCCACGGATTAGGAACAACATAAACATCATTTAACTGAGGTTTTGCCTCAGCGCCTTTGAATTCAACAGGTGTTGTTTCAAATGTATATTTATCTCCTTTTAGGAAAGGTTTTTTAGTTCTTACGAAATAAATATCTCCTTTCTTCGGAAGTTTAGGTGAAACTGTAGAATCCTTTGGCAATTTAAAGTTTAAGAAATAGGAAACTTCTGCAAACGAACTTGGCTCTGTTGGCCTCAAAATAATACCTTCACCAAAATCCCATTTACCATTATTAGCAGTTTTAGGATTCGACTCATTTATTAGATAATTTGCAGGAACATTCTCCGTAACATTCCAAATTGTAAAAGGAGCAACAACTTTTGTCGAGAAAGACGGCAGCTGAAGTACCGAGTCTCCCGGTTCCGCCCATGAACCGTCATCCAATGTATCCAAATTATTCCATCTTACTTCCCAGTCAGCTCTGTATAATACTTTTGGATTGCCAGGGTAGTTTCCGTTTTTATTATAAACCAAAGAATCAACAATATTAACATCTGCATCGGGATCAAATTTTGAGTCTTCAACATCTAACTGCAACGGATCATTTTTAACAAAAACCCTCAAGCCGTCGAAAGTAGCATTGGCATCTTCTCCATCAATAAAATTGCTTTTGAAAACAGGAAAGTACCTATACTTAACAGTGAACTTCTCTGCTATAGGTAAGGAATTATGTGATGTTCCTCTTATTTTTCCAAATTCCGAATTGACAAAATATTTAGACGGATCAACTAAATTTTCACCTGAATCAAAAACTTTAACACTATTTAACTCAATATTTGTATGTCCAAGGTCTGCAAAAACTGTATCCTTGGAAACAAGTTCCTCCTCAACACCCGTTGAATCGAGAACATTATAAATACTATCAGTTAAAAATTCCAAGGAATACAATTTGTCCTTAACTGACAAATCATCCAATACCTGAACATCAATATTCCCAGTTGATGAAACCCATGCAGCTGCTTGAGGTTTACCATTTACACCGGCGCTTGCATTTTTTAATCCGGCACCAAGCACTCCAGGCGTAACCTGCACAGTATTCGGGTCAAAAGTAAGTTCACCGGTAATAGGATCTCTTAAAATTACTGCTTTGTTTTCCGTTGGAGGAATAGCATCCGTCCCAAAATCGTAAGCTACTACTGCATAGAAGTAACTAACACCATCCGTTACTGTGCTATCAACAAATTGATGAACCAAACCTGTATTATCACCCAGATAAAATTTTACGGCTCTTCCGGAATATTCAACAGGATGAAAACCGCTAAGTGAATCAATCAAGTCGAACTGTGCCAACGGTTTACCTAAGAAAGGATTACCCTTACCGTCCGTAATTGTAAAAACATCTGAAAAAGTGTAATCCCTACTTCTATAAATTTTATAACCCTCAAAATCTTTTTTGCCTGAAAGCGGGTCTACAGATTGTTCTGCTCTTGTATCCCAATAAAGTGTTACTCTTCCTTTTCCGGGGACCGCATTAACAATTGGTTTAGCAGGAGGTTGAGCAAATCTGTAATCGGCTTCGAGAATTTTAGTCGATGTTTCTGCATTTAGTACTAAATCACTTAAATCATTTCCAAATAAAATACACATT
This sequence comes from uncultured bacterium, assembly GCA_965554225.1. GTDB lineage: Bacteria > Bacteroidota > Ignavibacteria > Ignavibacteriales > Melioribacteraceae > BMS3ABIN04. The sequence goes on from CBEVZC010000035.1 coordinate 14,937, forward strand.
GAAAATCTTTGAGTTTCTCCGACTTCTAAACTTAGGGGTCCGGTACCAAAATTAAAGACATTATCACCGGGTGCACTTAGTAATTCCTGCGAGGCATCAATTGTATCGGCTGATAACCACTGCCACATCAGAGGATCATTTTTAGGCACATTAGGCAAGGAATTAGTATAAGTGGCGGCATGGAAGCTCGATAGTCCAATTTGATCTGATTCGGATATATCTCTTAAACCAAAGTTGGGTTCGGAACCAGCCCATTTATACCCGGGTAATTTTTCAAGCGATAAAGGTTCACCGTCATCAAAAGTCCCGTTATCATCTGTGTCGAAGTACCAAGCTTGAGAAGGTACGCCATCGCCCTCACCTAAGTCAGGTCCCGGATAATTTGGTGAATCTGGACCTATACCATCAATACCAATGTCATTTTTATCGGCAGACCAATCACCATCTTCATCTCCTTGGAACCTGGGTTTTGGGGCTCCGAAAACTGCAGTATATTTCTGAACATCGCTTATTCCGTTTGTTAGCGGAGTGTTAACACCATCAATAAAATTACCATGGCTATTCTCGGGTGATTCATCAGTTATACCATCATCATCATTATCTAAACCATCAACAGCATTCGATGGTGATTCCAAAAATTTCCATCCGAAATAGCCTGTTTTTCTTCCGAACATTCCAACACCGTCTCCATCCCAAGAATAAACCATATTTCTGGATCGTTGTGGGAAATTGTTACCTTGGAGTGAAAATCCTTTAGCATCGATATAACCGGATAAATCATCTCCAAAATCAGAAGGTCCGCCAACGTGCGGATCACCGTGCATTCCAAAATATGATTTCTCTATTTGTTTTTCGCTTGCGTTTGTTATCTGGTAGACAAGAAACATTATATCGTCTGCCAAAGGATTATTGAACTGAATAATCCTAACTTCCATATCTAAACCGAGACCTTTTTTAGTAGTATCGCTTGGAAAAGGCGTATATGGAAATTCTGCATTTGTAAAATCGTCAACAACATAAAAAACTTCTTCATCGGGAGCAGTTGCCTGATCACCTAAAAACGCAGGCCATAAATATTTTCCTGCACCGGGTGAATACCAGCTTGGGGGCCACGAATCCGGTTTACCGTCACCGTTTTTATCACCAATATTTAATCTTGCAATCTCATTTTGAGTAGTATCGACAAATCCGGGTTTAGGTAACCAACCCCATTTTAATGTACCGTCAGGAGAATAATCGCCTTGAGATGTCAATACGTGGGAATCATCTACAATTTGTTCAACTTCACCCGAGTCACCAACAACTTCGGCTGCAGCAAGCGGACCAAACTCGAAACCATAACCCAATCCATTCCAAACAAGATCGGCTATATTACCTAATGTGTTAGGGCGTGTTATAGAACCATAATTATAAACAACCGTTGTGATATTATTTCCACTAATAATAGACTGTTTAATTAAACGAGGCTCGCCGTTTGTTTTGAAAAATGTAGGAAATTCTCCAAAAATTCTAATCATATCCTGTTCACTCATCTCCTTAATTTTCCAATTTCCATATTCATCCTTTTCTTGAGCAATCATTGTATTTAGGAAAAAAATGAAGGATAAAAAGAATATTAGTTTTATTTTCATTGCTTAATACCTCAAAAATTTTGCGTTGTTAAAATATTACAGAAAATCCAAGTCTAACTTCTCTTGGACTGCTAATTCTTTCCGGTCTATTAGAATAATATCCATTTATTTCATCTAAGCCGAATAAACCAGGGTCTTTCCTATTAATCCTTTTACGTATATCATTAAACTGAAAACTGTTTGAAGTTTCTTCAACTGCTGAAAGGGAGCGTCCGGTGCTACTATAAATAGAACGTTCATTTTCAGTATCAAATAAATTTTGAACTTGTAGAAACAATGAATAATGAAGATTTCCAATATCGAAATATTTTTCAAATTTAAGATTAACATTCCATTGAATCGGTTTTCTATCAGAACTCTGTAAATAAGTAATTGTTCTGGGAATGGTTGAGGGTAAAATGGGCGTATACGGTGTTCCAGTCTGGAAATTAGCTATAACACCAAGTGTCCAATCACCTTGATTGTAAAGGCCAAAACTAGCATTAATTATATGCTGTCTGTCAAAACTCAAGGGAACTAAGTAAGTTTCGGATTGTTTACCGGAAGCTTCACTAAAGAAAAGATCATCAGCAGGGTATGTTCTATTTCCTTCTGCAACTTGAAAAGTATAATCCAAATTAGCATAAAACATTCCATCCCTTGATCTTCTCTGAGTTAACGAAATAGTCAGTCCTCTAACATTTGAATAAGCCAAATTAGTTAGTACCCTAAATTCTCTACCGGTTGTTGTAAAAACAGACTGAGTAAAAATATAGTCGCGCACATCTTTATAAAACCCGGTAAGATCAAATTTGAAATTATCCGTAAGCTGCTGCTGCAATCCAATTTCATACTGCACGGATCTTTGAAGGTTTACATTTGGGTTACCAAAAGTAGGAGTAGATCCAACATTTGTCACAAAAAACTGTGGATTTCTATAAAGACTAGATAATGATCCGTTCTGATAAAAATGACCATAAGAAAATCTTATCACTCCTTTGTCAGTTATAGGATAGGAAATACTTATTCGTGGAGAAAGCTGCTGTTTAATTTTAGCAGCTTCACTACTCTTTGTAATGAACCCAAATTGCTCGTCTAGCAAATTTTGACTAAGATCTGGATTGTACAGTGCTTTAGGATCAAAATATTCATATCGTAGTCCAATATTTAGGATTAGCGTTTTAGCCAGTTCAATTTTATCTTGAATATATGCAGCACCATCTACAGGGTACTTGGTATATTCAGTCAACAATGCCGGCGAGGTAGGTTTTCTTCTAATTAAGGTTAAAGTAGAATCATAAAGCAGATCGTTATTGCTTAAGGCTCCAAAGCTTCCATTAGCATTTCGTTTACCTATTTCAACACTGAAACTCTCAACATTTAATTCATGGAAACGTGCTTCAAAGCCTGCTTTAATTTCATGGTTTCTAAATAGTTGTGCTACTAAATCACCTTTTACAGTGGCAGTTTTTGTTTTTCTAAAAAATCTGCGATTGTCGGTCCCACCGGTAAGAAAAGTTGTGTTACCAACTGTTCGTCTATACAAAGTTGGCAAATAACGCGGATCTGTTACTTTTTCGTACAAATAAGCCTTTGATTGATTGTAACCGTAAGAAGCTTTTAATGTATAAAACATCTTTTCACTAACAGTATGTGTAAGACCTAAAGTTTGAATTAATCCTTCTGATCTCCATGTTCTTCTACCGTCAGGATTAAATTTATATGATCTAAGATAGTTTTGTGATCTACCATTATTATAAACTGCTTCGTATCTTAATTTAACTAAACTGCTAATATTATAACTGATATTTCCTTGTATATTCCAATTCCTTGAAGGATTCATTGGAACAATTGCACCGCTCCCTGTTGGCAGTCCTTTACTATCAGAGCTATAAGGGTTGAAAAAATAAGCATCTGAGGGATCACCTTTTCTTGTATCTCCAGTGCGGAAAGATTCGGGACTCAAGTAAGAATCCGATGGATTATACAATCTTTTACCATAAAGCGAACCTTGAAAATTTTCATATACACCCGAAACAAATACCTTTAATTTATTATTTGTAAAGGGAACCGGACCGCCTAAAGTTGCTTCCATTCTACCTCTATTAACCGGATCGATATCGTCAATGTTGGTAAATAGATCACTATGAGAAGATATATAATCTCCGGCGTAACCTCGTAAACTGAAGGATAATTTATCTCCGCCTTCTTTTGTTACATAATTAACAACTCCGCTTAATGCGTTACCATATTCTGCATTAAACGTACCGGTTGATACAGAAACTTCCTGAACAGCATTAGTCGCAAGACCAATCGATCTTTGATTGCCATAAGGATCGTTTAGCGATACACCGTTAAGGGTGTAAGCAATTTCATTACCGTAACCGCCTCTGATATGAATTGAACCGTCATCAGCAACGGCAACGCCTGCTTGAAGTCTGATAACATCTGATATTTGATCAACAGGAAGTTCGTCAATTGTTTTTGACGTAATTGCAACGGTAGGATTAGTTAAATCTTGTCTAATTAATGGATTACGATCTCCCTCTACAACTATAGCTGCCATCTCTACAGAACCGGGATTAAGTTTAAATTCTAAACTTGTAGTGAAATCAACGTTTACTCTTATATCTTTAATTGTTTGCTTTTGATAACCGACAACAGAAGCGGTAACCGAATAAACACCGGGCGGAACATTCAATATAGTAAAATGTCCGTCAATGTCCGTTGCCGCACCCATTCTGGTACCATCAATAAAAACGTTTGCAAACGGTAAACCCTCACCTGTACTTGCATCAATTACGTTTCCTGATATTTTACCTGTTGATCCGGCAAAAGCTAAAGAGCTGAGTAATCCAAAATAAATTAAAAGTAGTAACCTAATATGAAGCTTCATTATTTAACACCTCAAAAAATTATTATTTTGGTATGCCTAAATTCGGCGTGTTATTTTGTGATTTGTAAAAATAGTATAGTTAGTATGTTAAAGTCAACATTGCAATTAAAAAATTATATTCGTATCGGATTTTTGAAAAAATAAAATTTTTTCATTACAATTTTTATTATTAAATTCGTATAAAAAAACAGGAGGATTTTTGAGCACATTAATGGTTAGTGTTTCAGGTATAAGGGGAATTGTGGGTGATGGACTTGATCCGAATGTGATTGTAAAATATACATCTGCTTATGCGGATTTTTGCGGGAGCGGTGATATTATAATCGGCAGCGACGGACGAATAACCGGAGAAATGGTTAAGGATATTATTGTTGGTACTTTATTAGCTAAAGGGAATAATGTTGTTGATCTTGGTATTTGTCCTACTCCAACGGTTTTATATAATGTTAATAAGCTTAGTGCAGCCGGCGGCATCTCAATTTCTGCCAGTCATAATCCAAATGAATGGAACGCACTAAAGTTACTTAATAATCTCGGTGAATTTATGACGCCCGGTGAAAATAAGGAAATGCTAAATTTGCTTGAGACCGGCAATAAAAAATATAAAGCGTGGAATGAGCTGGGAAAGTCAAAACAATATCCGGAAGGTTTGAAAATACACATGAACGATGTTTTAAAATTGAAAAACATTGATGTTGAAGCAATAAGAAAAAGAAAATTCAAAGTATTGCTGGATTGCGTAAACGGTGCCGGAAGCTTTGTAATGCCGGAATTGTTAGAAAAATTAGGTTGTGATGTTGTTAAAATAAATTGCGAAAAGACAGGAATCTTTCCAAGGCTGCCCGAACCGATTCCCGAAAATTTAAACGAAACAATGCAGGCTGTTAATGAGAATAATGCCGATTTAGGTGTTATTGTTGACCCCGACGTAGATAGACTGGTTCTTATTACCGATAAAGGCGAACCGTTCAGTGAGGAAAATACAATTGCTCAAGCAGTTAGATTTGTTTTAAGTAAAGAAAAAGGAAACGTAGTGGTGAACCTTTCTACTACAAGAGCCGTAGATGATATTGCCGATGAATACGGATGCAAAGTTTTTCGTTCTGCTGTTGGCGAAGCAAATGTAGTTAAGAAAATGAAAGAAGTTGGAGCAATAATAGGCGGTGAAGGAAGCGGCGGAGTTATTTATCCGGCTTTGCATTACGGGCGTGACGCACTCGTCGGGACAGTTATAATTCTTCAGCACTTAGTTGAATTTGGCGAGACAATCTCCGAGCTAAAAAATGTAATGCCGAAATATACAATTGTAAAAGAGAAAATTAAGATTGGTAAAAACAATCCCGACGAAATAATTAAGAAATTGGTCGATAAATATAAATCCGCAAAAATTAATACGGAAGACGGATTAAGAATAGATTTTGAAGATCATTGGGTACATTTTAGAAAATCCAATACGGAACCGATAATTAGGTGTATTGCAGAAGCAAAAACAAAAGAAGAAGCTGAAAAATACATTACAAAATATTTTAATGAAGTGAAAGAGCTGATGGAGTAGAAATGATTGAGTGATTGAATGATTGGATGATTGGGTGATTGAGTGATTGGGTGATTGAAAGAATGGTTGGGTAAGTAATTGAAGTGTAAGATGAACCTCGTACCAATTTACTTTTTCAACATTAATAATTATACAATATTAATATTTATTACACTGAGCGAATTTGTGAGCCTTGGAGTAGTCAAAGTGTGAAAAGGGCTAAAATCATACCTTCGCTTATCCGGCAATAAATTATGCTGCAATTTCCCGCAGATTTCTACACTGCTGCTTACACTAAAGTTTCTTTGATTAATTAAGCTGAGCGAACATTAAGATGACTTGATTGTTAAGATTAAATCTCTAAAAAGATTAAGAAGGATTTTGAGAATTAATTCATCTTCCTTCTTTTTTTAAAATAGTTAAATAATGCTTTATCAAATGTATCGGTTGTTTCAATAAGGTTATAATCAATTCCGTTATTTAAGCAGTCGCTTTTTATTTTTTGAATAAACTCGTTCATTGCTTCACCGTAAGCTTTTTGAATATGGTAGGGTTGAGTGGTTAGTTCATCAGCTGTTTCTTTATCGACAAAAATTGCATCTTTACCAAAGTCAAAATTTTTCTCAACCGGATCCACAATCTGAAAAACAATTATTTCATTTTTCTTATAATGAAATTTTTTCAAGGAAGAAAGCACCTTTTCAATATCATCAAAAAAATCGGAAATTATAATTACCAGCCCTCTTTTTTTTACTTTTTCCGCTACGGTATTTAAACAATCGGCAGTAGCCGTTCTATTTTCAGGTTTTGCATTTGCCAGTGCTGTCAGTAATTTTCTAAGATAAACGCGACCTGTTTTAGGCGGAAGATAGTTTTCTATTTTATCGGAATACAATGTTAAACCAGCAGCATCTTGCTGATTCAGCATTAAATAAATCATACTTGCGGCAAGAGTGGAAGCATATTCCAGCTTAGTAATTTTCCCCGAATATTTATAGTCCATCGAACCGCTTACATCCAGAATAACATGAGCCAGTAAGTTAGTTTCATCTTCATATTGCTTGATGTAATACCGTTCGCTTTTTGCGTAAACTTTCCAATCTAAATTCTTAATCGGATCACCCTGCATGTAAGGACGATGTTCGCTAAACTCTACACTAAAACCGTGGTAAGGACTTTTATGAAGACCAACCATAAATCCTTCAACAACCATCTTTGCACGAAGTTCTAGTGATTTTAATTTAAATACTATATTGGGATCAAGGTATGTACGGTAATCAACCGCCGAATTACTCATGCTTATTTGCTTTAATCTTATCTTTCAATATTTCCTCGGGAGATTTGCCTAAGTTAGCTAATTCAATTTTGGCATCGGTTGCCAATTTCCCTTTCGGAAATTTTTCCAGATAAAGATTATATAGTTTTTTTGCTTCGTCGTAATTCTGTAAATCATTTGCTGCTGTAAAACCCGCCATAAACAGAGCTTTGGAGGCATCTTTAGAATCCGGAAATTTATCAAAAATTTCTTTATAAAATTTAACGGCATTCTTTAACGATTCTTTTGACGATATATTTTTAAGAACTCTGCCTTGATAAAGATTTGCTATTTCAAACAGAGACTTTCTGGCTTCTTCGGTTTTAGGATATTTTTCTACTATGGTTTTAAAACTTACCATAGCTTCAGAATAATTCTTGCTATTAATCTGCTTCTTCGCTTTTTCAAAAAGGTCCTTACCGCTATTTCCGGAACAGTTAACCAGAACCATTATAAAAACAACTAATGATATCGATTGTAATAATTTCATTCCATTCTCTTTTTACTTGGAAAATTTATTTACAAATATACAAGAGTTATACTAAAATGTAATAAAGAAATTTTTAGGTAAAAATTTTGGCTCTATAAGAAGTTTTGAAAATATCTAATGATTTTCTTCTTAATTTTGTTTTAGAAAAAAAATAAAATCGGAACTATTATGAAATTTGCTTTAATTCAATACTCGCCCGAGTGGGAAAACATTGAAAATAATATAATTAAGTTAGAAGAAGTGCTCAATGGAATTGCCAAAGATGTAGATGCAATTATTTTTCCGGAAATGACCTTAACAGGCTTTACAATGCATTCGAAAGAATTTGCACAAGATATCGACAGTGTCGGAATGCTTTATTTTATTAATAAAGCATTTAAACTAAAGAAACATTTTTTTGCGGGAATAATTGAACTGGATAAGGAAAAATATTTCAACACCCTTTTCCATTTTGATGATAGAGGAATTATCACAGCGCGGTATAGAAAGATTCATCTCTTTTCGCCGGCGAAGGAAAACAAATTTTACAGTTCAGAAAAAGAACCGGTTATAACAAAAATCGGGGATGTTCATATCGGTCTATCAATTTGTTATGATCTTAGATTCCCGGAGCTTTATAGATTTTATGCGAAAGAGAAAGTGGAAGTAATCGTAGATATTGCCAATTGGCCCGTTCCGAGAATAGAACACTGGAAAGATCTTCTACGAGCCAGAGCAATTGAGAATCAATGCTATACGATTGGAGTTAACAGAGTTGGGAAAGATCCGTACAATGAATATAACGGCGCCAGCGCTGTCTTCGATCCGTTGGGAAATGAAATATTATTAGCCGGTAATGAAGAAAAAATCTATACGGTTGATCTTGATATTTCAAAAGTCAAAGAAGCTAGAGAAGAATTACCCTTTTTAAATGATATTAAATTAATTTGATTTTTAATTACGACAAAAAGCATAAGTATCGGTGTTTTATTCAATACCGAGATGATATCTTAATAGTATATAATATCTTTACAACTCTATGCAGGTGTTTGGTTATTTCAGCAACAAAAAATTCCTATCCAGCAGTCTCATAATTATAAATTATTTTTACGACACTCCACTTTCCGGAATTTCAATAAATCCTCTTGTTGTGTTTATCTTGCAATTAACGCCAAAGGGAATCGTCATAGTTTTTTTAGTATGCCCGTGCTGTACATTGTATATAACAGGAATACTAAGGTTCTCAAAGTAATCTACAATTACATCATTTAACGTTTGTGATTTTTTATCCTGATCGCTTTCTTTACAATCTATAAATCGACCTAAAATTATCCCGTTAATTTGGTTAAAGACTTTAGAAAGTCTTAAATGATTGAACATTCTATCAATTTTATACGGCTGCTCCCCTATTTCTTCCAGCAAAAGAGTTGCTCCTTTCATTGCGGGAACATACTCAGTACCCAAAAGAGAATCGAACACCGCTAAATTACCGCCAATTATTTTGCCTTCACTTCTGCCTTTTTTCAGAACATAAAATTTTTCATTTTGAGGATTAAAAAGTTTTCCGATTTTTTTATTTGCAGTAATTGTCTTCCAAAAAACCTCTTCCGTATATTCATCAATTTCGTCTGTAAAATTAACGGCAATCATTGGTCCGGCAAAAGTAACTAGTCCGGCTTTTTTAAGAAACGCCATTTGCAAGGTAGTAATATCGCTAAAACCTACAAATATCTTAGGATTTTTTCGAATTAGCGAATAATTAATTTTATCCAATAATCTGCCGGCGCCATAACCACCCCGGACACAGAAAATCGCTTTAACATTTTTATTGCTAAACATGGAATGCAAATCTTCTAATCGTTCAGAATCTTCTCCGGCTAAATAACCATTTTCCTTTCCAACATTTTTGCCTACTTCAATCCTATATCCCAAACCTTCCAAATATTTAATTCCCTGCTCAATTTTCAGAGGATCAGTTGGAGAAGAGGAAGGAGAAATAATCCCGATAGTGTCATTTTTTCTCAGTTTATTAGGTTTTATAGTTTTCATATCTCGGTATATTTTATAAACAAAAGTTTTTGAATATAATAAATTTGATTACCGTTTGCAAAAGTTTATTTATAAATCAGTAATAATCGATAAAAAATTCACATCTGTCCAAAACGATAAAATAAAAAAAGAAGGCTCGAGCTCAGCAAAAT
>CBEVZC010000036.1:0-24570 GCA_965554225.1 uncultured bacterium
AATTTTTAACTAATTAAATAATGAAAAGTCCGTTTCACGCTGAACCAATACAAAACAACATAAAATTAAATAAAAATAGAGTAATTGTTGCAATGAGCGGCGGAGTTGATTCTTCCGTAGCAGCTGCTTTGCTTGTTGAGCAGGGCTATGAAGTTATTGGCATTACAATGAAAACTTGGGGATTTATGGAAGTTGGGGGAGCACCGAAGCATGAATCTGGTTGCTGCTCATTAGACGCAATATTTGATGCAAAGTCAATTGCAAATAAACTAGGGTTTCCTCATTATACCGTTGATTTTACAAAAGCATTTGAAGATACGGTAATTGAAAATTTTGTTGATGAATATTTAAACGGTAGAACACCTAATCCTTGTGTTATTTGTAATAGAAAAATTAAATGGGAAGAACTCCTTATGAAAGCCGATGCACTTGAAGCGTATTACATTGCTACAGGGCACTATTCAGAAATTGATTTTGATAAAGCAAATAACAGATATAGATTGAAATCATTACATGAAAATGAGAAAGATCAGTCCTATGCTCTTTGGGGTTTAACGCAGGAAAGTTTAAGCAGAACACTGTTCCCGCTCAATTTTTATAAAAAAGATGAGGTACGCAAACTGGCAGAAAAATTTGGATTGAGAACAGCTAACAAACCGGATAGCCAGGAGATTTGCTTTGTTGCCGATAATAATTACGAAAGATTCTTAAGAGAAAGGGTTCCGGAACAAATTGAAAAAGTAAAAGAAGGCGATTTCATTTTTGAAGGGAAAGAAGTTGGAAAGCATAAAGGAATTCCTTTTTATACAATAGGACAAAGACGGGGACTTGGTGTAAGTTTGGGTGAACCTGTTTATGTAAAAAATATTGATATAAAATCTAACCGGATTGAATTAGGGCGAAACAGTAGTTTGCTTGAATCGAAATTATCAGCCGGCGAAGTAAATTTTGTAAGTGTAGCCTTTCTTGAAACCGGCATGCAAGTAATTGCAAAAATAAGATATTCTGACAAAGGTTCCCCTGCAGAAATAACAGAATGTAATAAAAAATCTTTTAGCATTAAATTTCATGAACCGAAACGAGCAATTACTCCCGGACAATCTGTAGTTCTATATAATAACGAAGGCTATGTTCTTGCAGGCGGTATAATTAAAAAAGCAATTAACTCTTTTTAATAGAATTTTCATTTATTTAATGAGGTCGGGTTCGAAAAGAATCATTTAAACGGAAAACTTAATGCTCGAGTTTTACTACTTAATCAAAGCTATGAACCTCTTACAATATGTAACGTTAAGAAAGCAATTATATTGATCTTACTTAGGAAAGCAGAACTGGTTTCGGCAGATGGAATAAAAAGTATTCATTCAATTACTAAAACTTTCCCTTGGCCGAGTGTAATAAGGTTAAAAAGGTACATTTCAGTACCGTATCAAAATATTATCCTAACCAGAAGAAATATCCTAAAAAGAGATGGACATAAGTGCGCTTATTGCGGTAGAGGAGACTTACCTTTTACAATAGATCATATTGTTCCAAAATCAAAGGGTGGAGAAGATACATGGGAAAATTTAGTAACTGCTTGTTTACCATGTAATAATAAAAAAGGAAACCGTATTCCTGAAGAAGCATCAATGAAATTAAGAATTAAGCCATATAAACCCAATCACATTTTATTTTTACTTAATTCGGTTAATCATATCGATAACGCATGGAAGCCATATTTGTTTATTTCTAAATGACTTGCATAAACAAATAATCATTATTTTATTTATTTTTATTGTTTTAAAATATTTTTAAACTACACTTGCGGAATATGAAGAAAAAAAGAATTCTAAGCGGTATGCGTCCTACCGGCAAATTACATTTAGGTCATTATGTAGGCGCTTTAGAAAATTGGATTAAATTACAAAACCAATACGATAGTTTTCATTTGATTGCAGATTATCATGTGCTTACAACAAATTTGAATACGGAACGTATTTATGAAAATACAATTGAAATGGTTATAGATTGGCTGGCTGCAGGGTTAGACCCAAATAAAAGTCCGTTTTTTCGTCAGTCTCAAATTAAAGAGCATACCGAATTATTTCTTTTGTTCTCTATGCTTATTACAAAAGCTCGATTAGAGAGAAATCCAACCGTAAAAGACCAGGCAAGGGATCTTCATATTGATAATATCATTTATGGACATTTAGGTTACCCAGTACTTCAAAGCGCTGATATTCTTCTTTACAAAGGGGAAGCTGTTCCGGTTGGGGAAGATCAAGTGCCGCACATTGAAATTACACGCGAAGTTGCTAAAAAATTTAACCAGCAGTACGGTGCCGTTTTCCCCGAGCCTAAACCATTACTCACAAATTTTGCCCGTTTACCCGGTTTGGATGGAAATGCAAAAATGAGTAAGTCATTAAATAATTCTATATTACTTTCGGACGCCCCCGATGTTGTCCGGCAAAAATTAAGGAAAGCTGTAACCGATCCGCAGAAAATTAGAAGAAATGATCCCGGTCGACCTGAAGTATGTCTTGTATTTACGTATCATAAGAAATTTAATTCGACTGAAACAAACGAAATTGAACAAGGCTGTCGTTCGGGAGACCTTGGCTGTGTTGACTGTAAGCTAAAATGCACATCAAAAATAAATGAGTTTCTTGCACCAATTATTGAACGAAGACAAAAATATGAACATGATAAAGATATAGTAGTCGACGTGTTAAAATCAGGCGAGAGCCGCGGTAAAGAAGTTGCCAAACAAACAATGGCTGAAGTTCATGAAAGAATGAATTTAGGATAATTATGTATAAAGTAAAACTAAATACATTTGAAGGACCTTTGGACTTATTGCTCTTTTTTATTAAGAGAGATGAATTGGATATCTATGATATTCCTATTTCCAGAATCACAAAAGAGTTTGTTAGTTATTTGAGTCTAATAGAAAAATTGGATTTAGAAATTGCAGGCGATTTTTTATTAATGGCATCAACGTTAATGCTTATTAAAGTACGGATGCTTTTGCCAAAAGAAGTTGATGAAAAAGGAGAAGAAATAGATCCGCGTTCCGATCTGGTAAACGCCCTTTTAGAATATAAACGATATAAGGAAATGGCTGAAGAGTTTTCTGTTCTTGAATCTCATCAGCGAAAAATTAATTATCGCGGTTACTTCTCAGCAGATAATAAAGAAGCTCCGCCGGAACTGGACAAGCTTCTAAAAAATATTACTATTTATGATTTGATAAGTGCATTTAAAAATGCTCTTACGGAGAAACCAAAAGAAAAAGTACATGAAATTATCCGGCCAAATGTTTCCCTCGAGGAGCAAATAGAGTATATAATGAATAAAATTGAAGTCTCTAACTCAATTAATTTTATCGATCTGGTGGTTGGAATTACTGAAAAGCTAAGAATAGTTGTAACCTTTGTTGCTTTGCTGGAACTGGTTAAAATGAACCGAATCGGATTAAGGGAATCGGAAAATTATAACGACTTTGTTATATACAGGTTGTCAAATGGATAATATTTATACTTCTATTATTGAATCTTTAATTTTTGCGGCTGACGATCCTATAAATCCCGCTGAAATTGTAAAAGCAATTAAAGAAATTGACGGGAATGATATTTCAATTACATTAAAGGACGTTGAAGTTTCGGTGAATTTGTTAAATGATAAATATAATGAGCAGGGAGCTGCCTTTAGAATCTTACGAATATCAAATGGTTATACTTTTGCCACAATGCCGGAATATGCTAAATATATAGGTTTCCTGTCATCTGAGAAAAGTAAACGAAGACTTAGCCAAGCTGCATTGGAAACTTTATCTATCATTGCATATAAACAGCCAATTACTAAACCCGAATTAGAATTGATAAGAGGGGTAAACTCAGATTACATTATTAATAGTCTGCTTGAAAAAAATCTTGTTACAATTCAAGGTCGCGCAGAAACTATTGGTCGACCGCTTTTGTACGGCACAACAGATGAGTTCCTAAAATATTTCGGACTAAATAAAATATCTGATTTACCAAAGCCGAGGGAAATTGAGGAAATAATGAAAGATGCTGATTTCCTCGAACAAAAAAGAAAAATTATGATGAACCAAATAGAAGAAACAGTTGAAAATGAAGTTGAAAAATCATCGGAAGTAAATGATACGGCTGAATAAATATATATCGGAATGCGGTATTGCATCCCGCAGAAAAGCTGATGAACTGATTACTGAGGGCAGAGTAACTGTAAACGGTAAAACGGTAGTCAGCTTAGGTACCAAAGTTAGTGAAGATAAAGATACTGTTGCAATTGACGGAGAAGCTTTAAGGATAGAAAGAAAAGTTTATTACTTATTAAATAAACCGAGAAGTGTTATTACTTCCACTAGTGATGAAAAAGGAAGAAGAACAGTTGTTGATTTAATTAATACTAATGCCAAAATTTTCCCGGTAGGAAGATTAGATTACGATACTACAGGTTTATTATTGCTTACAAATGATGGTGAATTTACAAATTATTTGCTTCATCCTAAAAATAAAATACAAAGAGTTTATTCCGTTCTACTGGATAAACCATTAGATGTAAGTGATAAACAAAAACTTTTAAGAGGTATATTCTTAAATAAAAAGAAAAGTAAATTTCAATCTGTAAATATTCTAGATAATAAAACGTTCAAAAGAGTAAAGGTAATTACGGTTGAAGGTAGAAATCATTTTGTTAAAAACATGTTTGGCATACTTGGTTATAGAGTAAAAAAATTAGAACGAATAAAATTCGGTCCGTTTAATATTGAAAATCTCAAACGCGGATCATATATAAAATTATCAAAAGATAATATTGATAAATTATTAAAGATATAAACTGAAATATTTTATACTTTGGAGGTAACTTGGCAAACACAATACCGGAAACGGACACCAATGCACTTATAAAAAGAAGACATGAAGAACTTCAAGAATTATATAGTCTTAATGTTCAACCATACGCTTATAACTATGAAACCGATAATAATTCAAAAGAAATAAAAAATAATTTTGAAGAATATGATGGCAAAGATGTTAAAATTGCAGGACGATTAATGGCAATTAGGAAAATGGGCAAAGCTTCTTTTGCACAAATACAGGACGAAGTCGGTAAGATTCAAATCTATTTACGAAAAGATGAAATCCATGAGCAATATACTGCCTTCAAGCTTATGGATATTGGAGATATAGTAGGAATCACCGGATTTGTATTTAAAACCAGAACCGGCGAAATAACTGTTCATGCTAAATCGTTAACTCTTCTTTCAAAATCATTACGACCGATTCCAATTGCTAAGGAAGTAGTTGACGAAGAGGGTAATAAAAAGATTTTTGATCAGTTTGCTGATAAAGAACTTAGATACCGCCAGCGTTATGTAGACCTCATAGTTAATCCTGAAGTAAAAGATGTATTCCTGAAAAGATCAAAAATTATTTCGAATATGCGAAGGTATTTAGATCAAAATAATCTTGTTGAAGTTGAAACTCCGATCCTTCAGCCTTTGTACGGAGGTGCCGCCGCCCGACCATTTGAAACATATCATAATACTCTTGATATGAAATTATATTTGAGAATTGCCGATGAGTTATATCTCAAAAGATTAATTGTCGGTGGGTTTAATGGTGTTTATGAAATTTCTAAAGATTTTAGAAATGAGGGTATGGATAAAACCCATAACCCCGAATTTACAATGATGGAAATGTATGTTGCTTATAAAGACTACATTTGGATGATGGAATTCTTTGAGAACATGATTGCTTTCATAACAAAAGAAGTATTAGGCTCAACTAAGTTTGTAATTGAGGGAAGAGAAATAGATTTCTCAAAAAAATGGGATAGAATTTCGATGGTTGACGAGCTGAAAAACGAAACCGGATTAGATATACTTACTGCAACGAATGATGAATTAAAAAACGCAATTAAAAAATATAACGTAAGTGTTGAAGGTTTAGAAAGTAAAGGGAAATTAATTGATGAATTATTCTCCGTAGCTGTTGAACCAAAGTTACTTTCTCCAACATTTGTAATGGACTATCCGCTTGAACTCTCACCGCTTGCGAAAAAACACCGCTCAAAAGAAGGTCTTGTTGAGAGATTTGAAGGCTTTGTCCTTGGTAGAGAAATTTGTAATGCTTTCAGTGAACTTAACGATCCTATCGATCAATTAGAGAGATTTACACAACAATCACGTTATAAAGCGGAAGGAGATGAAGAAGCTCATGCGGTTGACAAAGACTTTATTAGAGCTTTGGAATACGGAATGCCACCCACAGCCGGATTAGGAGTTGGAATTGATAGACTTGTGATGCTGTTTACTAATCAACCGTCTATACGTGATGTAATTTTATTCCCGCAAATGAGGAAAGAGATTTAATACTTTTATTTTAGAGTAATGACTTGTTAAAAAAAAATGGACACTGTTAAATTTAATAAAATATTACTTATTTTAATTTTGTTTTTATCAATAGACAGCTCAATGGCTCAGCGGTTAGCTAGTATTTCTCCAAGTAAAGCAATTTTAGCTGAGAAAGATCAAAATGATTTCCATTTTAGTAGCTTACCGCTTTTAACTCCTGTTCAAAGCATGCCGGATATAAATCCGTTAAGAACTGAAATTAATTATCCCATTTTAGCCGGAGTCGGCGCAGTAACTTTGGCTAGTGGAATAGGAATTCATATCTATCAGTCAAATGCATGGTGGAAAGGTGAAAGATCTAAATTTAGATTTGTCAATGATTGGAAATATGCGTTATGGCTTGATAAGCTTGGACATTTTTATGGGACAACTTTATTGTATCATGCATTTTCTTCCGGATTAGATGCTGCAAATTTTAATTCAGACAAAACCGCAATTTATTCTGCAATAGGTGCATTTGCTTTTCAAATGTATGTAGAAATTGAAGACGGTTTTGGAAAAAATTGGGGTTTCAGTCCCGGTGATGCTGCTTTTGATTTTTTGGGCGCTTCATATAGTTTAGGTCAGCATTATTTCCCAGTATTAAAAAATTTCCAACCTCGCGTAAGCTACTATCCCTCTAAAAAGCAGCGGGAAGGTAAACGAAAAGATGGAAATATTATAGATGATTACGAAGGACAAAAGTATTGGATGGGAATTCGAATGAAGAATATATTACCAAAACCTATAGCAAAATATTGGCCGTCGTTTCTCATGCTTTCAGTCGGTATGGGATTAGATAACTGGAACGGATTCGGTAAAGGAGATCAAGATATTTATATTGCTTTTGATTTGGATGCTGATACAATTCCGCTGCATGGAGGAGTTTGGCAATTTATCAAAAATACTTTAAATAAAATCCATTTCCCAATGCCCGGGGTGAGAATAACACCGCACGCAGCGTTTTTTGCTATAGTCTATTAATCTTTTACATTAGCAATTATATTTTGTCAAGTTTAGCATGATGGGGAATAGCACCAAAGTTTTATAAAATTTCAATATGTTTATGGAAAATAATATTAGTATAATAATACCAACACTCAATGAAGAGAAGCTATTACCAAATTTATTAAAACAACTGAGTGATAAAAAACTTAAAGAACAATATGATATTGAAATAATCGCTTCTGACGGTGGGAGTGCTGACCATACAGTAGAAGTTGCAAAAAATTTTGCTGATAAAATACTAGAGCACTCTAACGGGAAACAACAGAACATTGCCGAAGGACGAAATCTTGGCGCTGCTGAAGCGAACGGTGAAATATTGGTTTTTCTTAACGGTGATACACGAATTGAAAATACTGAGCTTTTTTTCCGGCATATTATGAAAAATTTTGTTAATAGCAAATATTTGGCAATGACATGTAACGTTGATGTATTCCCTGAAGAATCTAAATTTATTGATAATATTTTTACTTCTTTCTACAACAATTATTTTCATTTGCTAAACATTATAGGTCTAGGAATGGGAAGAGGGGAATGCCATATAATAAGTAAAAAAGTATTTAATGATTTTGGTGGCTATAATACTGATTTAGCTGCAGGAGAAGATTTTGATTTGTATAAGAGAATTCGTAAAAAAGGAAAAATTTTATTCGACCGGAAACTAACCGTTTATGAATCACCAAGAAGGTATAGAAAATACGGCCACTTCCGAATTCTTTTTACTTGGTTAATAAATAGTATCTCCGTTTTTTTTATGAATAAATCGATTTCAAAAAATTGGGAAGAAGTTAGATAGATTGAAAAAAATTATTTTAACACTATTTTTTCTTACATCTGCCGTTTCGGCTCAAGTCGGATATGTAGAATATAATCATCCCGTCTATAACTTTTTGGAACGGATGGATGCACTTCATATTATTCAAAACTATAACGAATTCGAGCTTCCAAAGACACACTCGCAAATTGCAACTTATTTAACTGAAGCAATAAAAAACAAAAACCGATTAACACCGGTAGACGAAAATATACTAAGAGATTTTATTGTTGAATTTGAATATAATTTGAAACATACAACAAATAACTATTTATCTCTTTTCTCTGAATTAAATTTCAGCCATTTTAATTCCGAAAAAGAAAAGTATTTATATTTTTATACCGACAAGGATAAGGCAAGTTTATTTGTAAACTTTATAGGTGATATTTCAGTACTTCATCAACGAAATATTGTAACAGGAAATTCGTTAGGCAGTACTATATTTAATTTTGGCGGAAAAATAAGAGGTTCGCTTTATAATAAAATCGGCTTTTATATTAAAGGAACTAACGGAACTTTTAGCGGGAACAGAAATTTAGCAATTAATACCGGTTCCAGACGTTATAACTATAAAGCTCATCACTCCGTAACTTCGTCAAATTTAGGTAAAGATTACTTCGACGAAACCGAGGGATACCTAATGGCTGATTTTAAATATGTTAGCGCAGAGATAGGACGAAACCGAAAAGTACTTGGTTATGGCCCGGTTAAGTATTTATTAAGCGATAATTCTCCGGTGATGGATTATTTATCTTTTAACTTAAACTATAAAATTCTCAATTTTTCATATTTTCATGGTAAATTACTTGGAATCCCTCATACAATCTCTGATCCTTCTCAGGGTAGCATAAATATAGTACCCGATAAATTTATGGCTTACCACAGAATCGGTCTTAACTTCTCAAAAGATTTTCAAATGGGATTAGGAGAAATAGTTATTTATGCCAATCGTTCAATTGACTTGTCTTATTTAAATCCATTTACTTTCTATAAAAGTGTTGAGCATGCAAATCAAGATAGAGATAACTCAATGCTATTCTTTGATTTTGCCAATAATTCTATTCAAGGACTTAAATTCTACAGCACAATAATGTTGGACGATATTGACTTTGGTAAACTGGGAACCGGCTGGTATGGGAATCAAATGCTGCTCAATCTCGGTTTGTATTCCGCTAACTTAAATAAGTATTTCCCACTTGAGATAAATCTACAATATTTACGAATTGACCCTTATGTTTTTACTCACAGAATTTTAGAAAGCAATTATACAAATTTGGGTTACAGTTTGGGAACTGATATCCCGCCGAATAGTGAAACTTTTATTTTAGGTTTTAATTATCATTTTACATATAGATTGTCAGGATCAATAAAATTTAACTATACATTGCACGGAGCAAATGAAGTAGATAAAAATAATGACGTAACGGTTAATCATGGCGGAAATATTTCCGTTGGACACAGAACTTCCGACTCCGAAGCAGTATACTTTTTAGAAGGATTACGTGAAGTATTTAGAAATTATATTTTTGAACTAAAGTATGAACCGATCAATAATATTTTATTTACTTTTTCTGTGATCTATACACACAACAATCTTAAAAATTCACAAATCCGAAAGGATTGGATATCTAATTTAAACTTGTCTCTTCAATTTTAACTTGCAGGAAAAAATATGAGCAAAAAAGGTTTAAGCATTGCCTTAATAATTATTTTAATCACTCTTGGAATATTCCTAGGATTTCAAATAAATAATATTTTTTTCAACAATAACTACCGGGAAGAAGTAAATAAGTTTAACGATGTTCTTACATACACAACAAAATATTATGTAGACAAAGTAGATACTAGTAAATTAGTTGAGGATGCAATTAAAGGGATGTTAAAAGACTTGGATCCCCATTCGGTTTACATACCTGCAAAAGAGCAGAAAGAAGTAAGTGAAGAATTCGTTGGTAATTTTGAAGGTATCGGAGTCGAATTTCAGATTGTGAATGATACAATCAATGTTGTTTCTCCAATTAGCGGCGGTCCCAGCGAATCCGTTGGAATATCAGCGGGAGATATGATTGTTACCATAAACAGTAAAAGTGCTATAGGACTAACAAATTCACAAGTAATTGAAAAACTGCGCGGCAAAAAGGGAACAAATGTAACAGTTGGTATTATAAGACCGGGTAACAAAAAAATAATTGATTTCACAATTACGAGAGACAAAATTCCCCTTCATTCAGTTGATGCCTCTTTAATGATAAATGACAAAGTCGGATATATTTCTTTAGCGAGATTTGCAGAAACTTCAACCTCGGAAATGTTAAATGCATTAAATACTCTTACAAAGAAGGGAATGAATAAATTAATTTTAGACTTGAGAAATAATCCCGGTGGTTTACTTAGACAAGCTGTCCAAATTTCAGATTTATTTATTGATGATTCTAAAATGATTGTCTATACACGCGGAAGGAAAAAAGAGTTTGATGAAGAAAGACGAGCAAGCAGCACTTATCCTTTTGAAAAAATTCCTTTACTGATTTTAGTAAATCGCGGCAGCGCCTCAGCTAGTGAAATTGTTTCCGGCGCAATACAGGATTGGGACAGAGGTTTAATTGTTGGAGAAACAACTTTTGGTAAAGGGTTGGTTCAAAGACCTTTTATTTTACCGGATAATTCTGTTGTAAGGATAACAATTGCACGTTATTATACACCAAGCGGAAGGGAAATACAAAGAGACTATAAAAATGTTAAAGATACAAAAGATTATTACGAGGAAGTATACAAACGTAAAGAAATTAAGGACGGCAATAACCTTGAGCATTCGGCCGAGAGGGATTCCACAAAACCAAAATTTACAACACACAGCGGCAGACCTGTATACGGAGGAGGCGGCATAACTCCCGATTACATAATTCATGCTTCCAAATTGACCGAATCAACTACAAACTTATTACGAGGAGGAATTTATTTCCAATTTATTCGTAAATATTTGGAGAAAAATAAAGACGTAATAAAAGGGAAATATGTTAACAACCTTAAAAAATTTACTGAGGATTTTTCACTTTCAAATTCCGATTTTAATTCTTTTCTAAGACTTGCTAGAAAGAAAAAAATCAAACTTAAAAATGAAGAAATTGCAAAGGATAAAAATTATATTTTAACTAGATTAAAAGCTTATATTGCAAGGGATATTTGGAAAAATAAAGGTTGGTATTATAACCTTTTGCAAATAGACAACCAACTTCAGAAAACTCTTACATTATTCGGTGAAGCTCAAAAAATTTCCAATATTAAATAAATGTCAATTTGCAGTGACTATTATCAAGTAAAGTCACAAATTTTTAAAGTAATATTACAAGCGAAATGATAGTAAATAATTATAAAAAAATATCGGATGAACAGAAAATATTTCCTTATATGGAAACAGCACCTCAAATTCACGAATCTGTTTTCATTGCTCCGGGTGCTAAAGTTATCGGCAATGTTACAATAGGAAAGGATTCATCAATTTGGTATAACACCGTCGTACGCGGTGATGTTCACTATATTAAAATTGGTGACATGACAAACATTCAAGATTTAAGTATGCTGCATGTAACCAATGGAAAATTTCCTTTAACCATTGGAAGCAAAGTTACTGTTGGTCATAGCGTTACTTTGCACGGTTGCACTGTACATGATTTATGTTTAATAGGAATGGGAGCAGTTGTTTTAGACGGCGCTATTATTGAACAAAATTCAATTGTAGCTGCAGGTGCTGTTGTTAAACCTGGATTTGTTGTCCCTTCGGGGAAGCTTGTTGCAGGGGTTCCGGCAAAAGTTATTCGTAACCTTACTGATGAAGAAATATTGGAATTTGAACTTTCTGCCGAAAGATATAAAAAATATACTGAGCT
Source organism: uncultured bacterium (assembly GCA_965554225.1). Taxonomy (GTDB): domain Bacteria; phylum Bacteroidota; class Ignavibacteria; order Ignavibacteriales; family Melioribacteraceae; genus BMS3ABIN04. Next base: position 12,113 of record CBEVZC010000036.1, read on the forward strand.
AACATTAAATTCAGTCACAAAGTATGAGCAATTATGAAAATTAAGTTTTGGGGTACGCGAGGTTCAATTGCAGTACCCGGTAAAAATACAATTAGATATGGAGGAAATACTCCGTGCATACAATTAACATCAAATAGCGGAGAAACTCTTATACTTGACGCCGGGACAGGCATTAAAACCTTGGGAGATAATTTAATTAAGCTTAACTCAACTAATTTAAACCTACTGATTACACATAGTCATTGGGATCATATTCAAGGCTTACCGTTTTTCAAACCTTTTTACAGTGAACAATATGAAGTTAACATATATGCAAGTGCTAATAATGGTTTGGATGTAAATGAAATTATTTCCCGGCAATTAGTTTCAGCTTTCTTTCCGGTTACGGAAGAAATATTTAAATCAAAAATTAATATTAAAAAAATCTCCTCCGGAGATAATTTTAATCTCGGTGATTTTTCAATATCTTCTATTGCAGCTCATCACTCAAAAGGCACACTGTCTTTTAAAATAGAAGTTGATGGAAAAACAATTGTTTATATGACCGACAATGAAATATTTTATTCTTATGATGTTTTACCGGAAATAAATTCAATTACAGAAAAAAACAAGGGACTTATAGATTTTGTTAAAGATTGCGATTATCTCATACATGATTGCATGTACGATGTTAATAAATATAAAAATAAAATCGGATGGGGACATTCTAATAATTTCTCTGCAGCAATGTTTGCCATAAGTGCAAATGTAAAAAACTTAGTGATGTTCCATTACAATCCGGATTATACAGACTTAGAGCTGGATAATATCATTAAAGATACAAATGCTTTACTGGTTTCTCAAAACTCTGATATTAAATGTATTCCTGCTATGGAAGATAAAATAATCGAATTGTAATGGTGATTAAACAATATTATGATTAAAGGTCTAACTGTTAATAATCAATCAATAATCCGTATCAATAAATTTCTTATTCATTCACTTGTTTGCCGTTTGAAAAAAGAACTTAACTTTCAAGTTGACTTTTTGCAAATAAATTTCGTAATATCAGATTACATTTTGTGGTTAAATAATGAATATTTGAGTCATAATTTTACTACCGATATTATTACCTTTAATTATTCGGGAGAAAATTATAAGTTTGACGGTGAAATATTTATTTCTACAGATGATGCATTAAAAAATGCTAAGAAGTATAAAGTTTCGCTTGATATTGAATTATTAAGACTTGTTGTTCATGGTCTACTTCATTTGAAGGGGTATGATGACATTGAGCAATTGGATAGAAAGATTATGAAGGAAAAAGAAAATTTTCTTGTAAAGAAAAATTTGGATTTATTAAAAGGGAAAAAACTGGCGTATGACTACTAAAATTGTTGAGGTATTGACAAAGATACTTGAAGGACTAAACCAAAATTATTCTTTGGAAGAAGTCAACGATACATTAAAAAGAGAAAAAAATTTTGATCAGCAAACACTTAGTGCTGCTTTCAGTTTAGTATATGATAAAGTTTTATCGAACAAAATTCCTAAAAAGGGTAGGAAAAAAAATAATAACAACTTTAGAATTTTAAGTGACGAGGAAAAAGATATATTAGGACCTGTCAACTCCAATTACTTAATGCATTTATCAAACGTTGGATTAATTGATGCTTTTGATTTTGACCTTATCATTGAACAAATCTCTCTATTTCCCGGAGATAGTATATCAAAAGAGGATATTAATTGGATGGTGCTTTTTTCGCTTGTCGACTTCAACTCGGAAATCCTACCGGGCAGCAGAGTACTACTTTATTCTTCCGATACCATAAATTAAAAAGGATATTGAAACGTGAGCAAAAATTTACTTCTGGTGGAATCCCCATCAAAGGCTAAAACCATAAAGAAATACCTTGGACGTAATTATATTGTTGAAGCTACTGTGGGGCATGTAAGAAACTTACCCAAGACAAAGTTAGGAATTGATATTGATGATAATTTTCAGTTTCATCTTCTCAATATTCGCGGTAAAGGTGATTTAATAAATAAGATTAGAAAGTTATCCGCTAAAGTTGATAATATATATATTGCAACTGACCCTGATCGTGAAGGGGAAGCAATAGCACAAGATATTTATGATTTAATAAAAGCTAAAACTAAAGCTAAAGTCTATAGAGTACTTTTTAACGAAATCACAAAACTGTCTGTTAAAAAAGCTATGAAAAATCCATTGGAGATTGACGAAAGCCTCGTTAATTCTCAGCGGGCACGTAGAGCAATGGATAGAATTATAGGTTATAAAATTAGTCCGCTATTGTGGCGTGCTATATTAGAGCATTCAGGCAATTCACTTTCCGCTGGTAGAGTTCAATCGGTTGCACTCCGTTTAATTTGCGAAAAAGAAGATAAAATAGATAGTTTCATTCCAACGGAATATTGGTCGGTTATTGCTGATTTTAAAACTGATGACGGAAAAAATTTTCAAACTAAGCTCTTCGAAATTGACGGGAAACAAATAAAGATACCTCCTAAACCTAAAATGGATGATAGTGAATGGGAAGCATTTCTGAAGAAATATGTGAATATTAGTTCTGAAAAAGAAGCAAATAATATTTTAGATAGAATAAAGAATATTGCAGAATTTAAGATCTCCAACTTAATAAAAAAAGAACAGAAGAAAAATCCGCCGCCTCCTTTTATTACTAGTACATTACAAGCAGAAGCTTCCAGGGCGTTACGTTTTAGACCTCGCAGAACAATGAGAATTGCACAAAGTCTATACGAAGGAATTGATCTTGGTAAAGATGGGACAACCGGTCTTATAACTTATATGCGTACAGACTCAACCAGATTAAATTCAGAAATAGTTAATGATACAAGAGATTTAATTGAAAAGAATTTTGGTAAAGAATACAAACCGGATTTCCCGCGTTCTTACGAAAAGAAGAAAAAGAATGTACAAGACGCTCACGAAGCAATTAGACCAACATCGTTAAAATATAAGCCTGAAGAAATAAAAAACTTCCTGAACGATGATCAATTTAAACTTTATAATATTATCTGGAAAAGATTTATTGCTTGTCAAATGGAATCTGCTATCCAGGAAATAACAACAGTTTCAGTTTCAGGCAAAGAATTTTTATTTAAGAATACCGGAACTGCATTAAAATTTGACGGTTTTCTAAAAGTATATAATACAAAACCGGAAGGAAACGGTGAAGAAAAAGAAGTTCAAACTAATATTCCTGCTGGTCTAGAACAAGGTATGAATACTAATCTAATTCAGATTAATAAAAATCAGCATTTTACAAAACCGCCTGCAAGATATACAGAAAGTACATTAATTAAAGAACTAGAAAGTAACGGCATCGGAAGACCGAGTACATATGCATTGGTTATCGGTACAATTCAAGATAGGAATTATGTAGTTATAAAGGAAAGGAAGTTGTATCCTACCGAACTTGGCAGAAAAGTTAATTCAGTTCTAGTAAAAAACTTTCCGGAAATTTTAAATGTCAATTTTACAGCAAAGATGGAAGATGAGCTTGATCTTATTGCATCAGGAGAAAATAATTACCAAACTGCAATGAACGATTTTTATGGACCTTTTTCTAAATCTCTTGAAAGGGTTGAAAATAATTTAGAGAAAATTATATGCGAAAAATGCGGTTCGGAAATGGAAATAAGAATAGGCAGATACGGAAAGTATTTAGCATGTACTAATCCGGAATGTAAAAATATACAATCACTTAAATCTACAAAACAAAATACCGAACCTGAATATACTGGGAAAAATTGTCCTGAATGTGGTGGAAAACTTGTTTATAGGCATGGTAAATTCGGTGATTTTGTAGGATGCGAAAATTACCCTGAATGCAAATATACCGAACAAATTACCTTAAATATTAAGTGCCCTAAATGCGGAGTTGGAGAAGTTGTTACTCGTAGAGCAAAAAGCGGAAGAGTATTTTATGGTTGTAACAGATATCCTGATTGTGATTTTGTTAGTTGGACAAAACCTAAGGAAGAAACTATTTCCGGCTAAGAGTGAAAAATAATTATACGAATTTTTACTTTTCTACTTGATAATATCATTTTGAAATATTATTATATTGTTAATGACAGACCTTTCTTTTAATTCGGTAATCCAAGAATTTCTAACTGAGTTATTCAGTGTTAAACGAGTATCTCAAAACACTATTACTGCATATCGAAATGATTTAGTACAGTTTTCTAACTTTTGTACAGAACAAAACAAAACTTCGGTTGTACAAATTAGTGAAAGATTAATAAGATTGTATATAATTAAGCTAAACGATGATAATCTTGTAAGAACATCAATAAGCAGAAAATTATCGGCAGTTAGAGGATTGATGAACTATTTACATAGAAAAGATATTTTAAGTATAAATCCCATTTCAACTATACAAAATCCAAAAAGTAGGCGAAAGCTACCTGAAACTTTGGATTTAGATTCATATCTAAAAATTCTCGATATAATTAATGAAGATTATGATGAAGATAATTCCACAATTGTGATATTTGAACTACTATACGGAAGTGCGTTACGTGTTTCAGAGCTTTGCAACCTTAACTTAACAGACTTTGATACCGATAGAAGAACTCTTAGAATATTAGGGAAAGGAGATAAAACCAGATATGTTCCGGTCGGTGAGAAATCATTTATAGTTTTAAATAAATATCTTAGCACAAGGAATAATCCAACACAATTGGAACCATTATTATTAACAAATACAGGAAGGAGAATCTATCCAAGGTACGTAAGAAGAGTGGTTAATAAATACATTTCCAAAGTAAGTGATATTTCAAAAAAGAGTCCTCATGTTCTAAGGCACAGTGCAGCTACTCATATGTTGGATAGAGGAGCGGACCTTATTGCAGTAAAAGAAATTTTGGGACATGAAAACTTGTCAACTACTCAAATTTATACCCAAGTTAGTGTGGAAAGACTAAAGAAAACATATAAATTAGCTCATCCAAAATCATAAGGAGTTACTATGAATATTCAAATAACATCAAGAAAATTTAGGGCTAAAGATTCACTGAAAGATTATATCAAAAAAGAGTTGAATTCTCTTGAAAAAATTAATGAGGATATTATTGATGCTAATATTATTCTCAGCTACACACATTTAAAAGATAGCATTAAGAATGTTGAAATGCAGATTAAAGTACCAGGAAAAGTTTTAACAGCAAGTGACCAAAGTGATGAGTTTAAAAAATCTATTAATAAAGTTAAGCTTAAAATTGAAAAACAGCTTAAAACATTAAAATCTAAACGGTTAGCTAGAGTTAAATGATTACAATTGATAAAAGAAGTATTACACGGAAAAAAAGCATAACCGTAAATTTTTTCTACAAAGAAACAAAGGAAAGATTTGGTCTTAAGTTAATTAATCCTAATTCCGATCTAAATCGCATAATAACAGAACAAAATTTGCACAGACCCGGTTTAGCATTAGCCGGGTTTGTTGAATTATTTGCATATAAAAGAATTCAAGTTTTTGGTAATACTGAAAAGAAATATCTTTCTCATTTAAGAAAAGAGCAAAGAAAAGAATCTTTAGAAAAAATATTCGATTTCAAAATTCCGTGTGTAATAATAACCAACAATAATAAACCAAGTAAATTATTTTTAGAAGCAGCTAAAAAATTTAACGTCCCAATTTTTGTAACTGCTCATTCTACGACAAAATTAGCATATTTAGTTAGTGATTTTTTAGAAGATCAGTTCTCACCGCGCTTTTCAATTCATGGTTCGTTTATCGATGTTTACGGTGCAGGTATTCTTTTAGTAGGGAAATCGGGTATCGGTAAAAGTGAAGTAGCCCTTGATTTAATTGAAAGGGGACACCGCTTAGTTGCTGACGATGTTGTTATCTTTACAAAAAAAGGCGAAAATATTTTAATGGGTTCCGGTACGGAATTGGTCAAACATTTCATGGAAATAAGAGGTGTTGGACTTGTAGACGTAAAAAGTGTTTTTGGCATAAGAGCAATCAGATACCAAAAAAGATTAGAAGTAGTTGTTGAGCTGGAAGAATGGAATGAGAATACAAATTACACAAGAACCGGTTTAGAAAATAATGTAGTGAATTTATTGGATGTAGAAATTCCCTATGTAAAACTTCCAATCATTCCAGGTAAAAATATAACCGTAATTTCGGAAGTTATTGCCCTTAATTATTTACTTAAGCATTATGGTTATGATGCAGCGGTGGAATTACAAAAAAAATTAAATAAAACTATTCAAATCAAAGGAAAAAATAAAGATCGTTTTGTAGATTACTTCGAGCATGATTTTGAATAAATTCGAACAAAATAAAACACTTGATTTAGTTTATTTGATTTAGTAATTTCGCACGACTTATTATGAAAAAGATATACTATTTCTCAAAATCGAAATTGCAGTTTGTAGAGGTTAAAAATTTCTATAGGAAATATTTATTCCTCGTCGCATTCTTTTCTATCATCTCAGGTTTTATCCTATTTGGTAGTTACTATCTTATACACAATTTGATAAACCCGGATTTTGAAGTTTCATCACTAAAATCGAGAAATGAAGTTTTAGAATTAAAGCTAAAAACTTTACTTGCCCAATACAAAAAATTAGACAGCAAAATTGATGCTCTAAAAAACCAAGATAACGACTTAAGATTAGCTGTAAACCTTAATCCTATTAGCAAATCTGATAGGGAAGTTGGTGTTGGAGGAAGTGAATTTAGTGATATCATTCCAAACGCTTCTGGTTCGGTACTTAAACAACTTGATCAATATACAAACAAAATTTCCGCGAAGATAAACTTTGAGCTAAATAACTATAAACAAATATCTACTTCATTAAAAACAAATAAAAGATTATATGCTGCTATTCCGGCCATTGATCCGATGCAAGGAAGATTCGGCGATCGTTTTGGTATGAGAATGCACCCAATCTTACACATTAGAAGAATGCATAGTGGACTTGATATTATTGCAAATGTTGGTACTAAAGTTTATGCACCTGGAGCTGGAAGAGTTTCGTTTGTAGGTAGAAAAAGCGGCTACGGAAGAGTTGTTGAAATAGATCATGGTTTTGGATATATAACTCTATACGCTCATCTTTCTAAACAATTAGTTAGAAAAGGGCAACGTGTAAAAAGAGGCGATCTGATTGCTCTTTCGGGTAATTCCGGTAGACTTACAACCGGACCCCATCTGCACTATGAAGTTAGACACGAAGGAATTCCTCTTAATCCAAGATATTTTATGTATGATGATGTGAAATTATTTGATATTGTATCAAATCAATCAATGGGAGGGAAACGCAATTGATTTGGACTGTTGAATTAGCATCCTTTCTTATTGATGCTCCATGGCCGGCAACCAAAGAAGAACTAATAGAATTCGCCGATAGAATTGGCGCTCCGTTGGATTTGATTGAAAATCTTAAAGAGTTAGAAGATTCTGATGAGATTATTTATGAAAGTATAGAAGACCTTTGGCCTGATTACCCTACGGATGAAGACTTCTTCTACTTTGACGATGATGAATATAATTAATGTTTTTTGATGCATGACTTATTAGCAGATATTATCGGTCAACCTCGTCAAATTCAAATTTTACATAAAATTTATCATTCCAAAAGGATTCCAAATGCATTCTTGTTTACAGGTGCCGATGGCGTAGGAAAGCATTTTACCGCACTTAAATTTCTCCAATTATTAAATTCCGGGAAAGACTATTACAAACAACTCTCTCAACTTAAAGAACCTTTTGTACAGTTAATAATACCTCTTCCCAGAGGGAAAAGTGAATCCAATAACGATACTCCAACCGGAAAATTAACAAAAGATACTTTGGAAAAAATAAATGAAGAAGTTCAAAAAAAAATTAAAAATCCTTACTATAAAATTTCTTTAGAAAAAGCAAATAATATTAAGATTAGCAGTATAAGAGAAATAAAAAAGAAAATTTCTTATAATTTTGATGAAATAAAATATAGAGGAATAATTATTTCTGATGCTCATCTTATGAGCATGGAAGCTCAAAATGCATTATTAAAAAGTTTGGAAGAACCGCCGGAAGGAGTAATCTTCTTTCTTATAACTAATTCCGTCCAAATCCTTTTGCCAACAATAAAATCAAGATGTTGGGAAATTCGGTTTAATTCTCTGAACAATGAAAATTTAAAACAAGTTTTAACAAAGTTTTTTAATATTGATCCAACTGTTTCTGAAAAAGTAATCCCTTTTGCAAATGGTTCTGCAACTTTTGCTTCTAACCTAGTTGAAAACGATTTTAATAAACTTGTTGACGAAACAATAATTCTCCTTCGTTATTCGTTAGCAAAAAGATTTCATACAGCAATAAAACAGTTTAATGACATTATGAATTCATATCCGTATGATTCTCTTAATTTAGTTATTCAACTTATCTTAACATGGCTTGATGACGTTATTAAAGATAGGAGCGGTATAAGTAATTTTTATTTTAATAATCATAAAGAAACATTTTTAAAGTTTAATAAACGGTATCCGGAAGCTGATGTTTATACTATATTCACCGAACTGGAAAATATTTCTTCTAAAGCAAAATCCAATGTTAGCTTGAATCTGATTATTTTGAATACTATATTTAAATTATCTACTTTGATAAAAGGGTAGAAAAATTGAACTTAAAGGCTAACATAGATAATAATAAAATACAAATGGATACAGATAACCATTTTACCGTTCCAGCCTCACTACAGAAACAATATAACGATTATATTCAAGAAAATTTAACACTTAATAATAAAGAAGGATGTTTACATTGCGGAAGTGAAATTGATGCTTCTAAGCTTTTAGACGACCGAGAAATTGTTGAGGTTGAATCTTTAGGTTTGCTTGGTCACGATTTTTGTTTATGTAATTCAAATTTTGTTCCTACTGATAATGAATATGTCATTGTTAAATTCAATGGAGTAATTGAATTTGCCAAGGTTAAAAATATTGGTAAGATAGTTAGAATACGCAGATGTATTTTGGGATTGAACGGTGAAGAACTTCCTATTGTTTTACGTCGTGCTACTGAGGAAGATTTAGCACAGAACGAAGCAAACCTAAAAAATGCAATAAATGCACGACCAACTTTTGAGCAATTTGTTAAAGATGAAAACCTAAATATGAAGTTGGTTAATATCCATTATCAATTTGATAGAAAAAAATTATTTTTCTTTTATACTTCAGACGGCAGAGTTGATTTTCGAACATTGGCAAAAAAACTTGCCGGAGCTTTTAAGACTAGAATTGAACTTAGACAAATGGGTGTAAGAGACGAAGCAAAATTAATTGGCGGTGTTGGTTCTTGCGGAAGAGAATTTTGCTGTACAACTTTCATTCATAATTTTAAACGGATAACAACAGAAATTGCAAGCGAACAAAATATATCTTCTAATTTTTCTAAGTTAAGTGGTCCGTGCGGTAAATTAAAATGTTGTTTGGCATTTGAATTAGATTAATAATGAATACCTTACTTTTTCTACCTGTTGTAATATCAAAAAATCAATCGTTTCAATATACTACTTGCACTAAAATTTTAATAATAATTAAATTTCTTTGGAGATATTATGAGAAAAGTTGTAATTGTTTCAGCTAAAAGAACACCTGTTGGATCATTTCAAGGAAAACTTTCTTCTGTTCCTACAACACAATTAGGAAGTATTGCTATAAAATCGGTAATTGATAATTCCGGAATTGATGTTAATAGCGTTGATGAAGTAATTATGGGAAATGTTTTACCTGCCGGAGAAGGACAGGCTCCTGCACGCCAAGCAGCAATTTACGCCGGTCTGCCCAGTAAAACAGAATGTTTAACAATCAACAAAGTTTGCGGAAGCGGATTAAAAGCAGTTATGTTGGCAGAACAAGCAATAAAATGCGAAGATGCTAATATAATTATTGCCGGCGGAATGGAAAGTATGTCAAATGCTCCATATTTACTGCCCAAAGCGCGTGATGGTTATAGGTTGGGAAATGGGCAAATAGTAGATTCATTAGTGAATGATGGTCTTTGGGACGTTTATAATAATATTCACATGGGTAACTGTGCCGAAGCATGCGCGCGAGATTTTCATTTTACAAGAGAAGTATTGGATAACTTCTCTGTTGAGTCGTATAAGAGAGCGCTTAAAGCTCAGGAAGAGGGAAGATTTGATGATGAAATTGTTAAAGTTCCAGTAAAACTGAGAAAGAAAGAATTTCTTGTTGATCAAGATGAAGAACCATCCAAAGTATTATTCGATAAAATCCCAAAACTTAGACCGGCATTTGATAAAGATGGAATTGTAACAGCAGCTAACTCATCAAAAATAAATGACGGAGCTGCAGCATTACTGGTTATGTCTGAAGAAAAAGCTTTAGAATTAGGTTTAACACCAATGGTAGAAATTATAGCTCAATCGGCTGCCGCTAGAGCACCAATAGAATTCCCGTTAGCTCCGGCCGATTCAATTAGAAAAGTATTGAAAAAAGCTGAAATGACAACGGAAGATATTGATTTATTTGAAATTAACGAAGCATTTGCTGTTGTTTCTCTTGCAACAAACAAATTATTAAATCTTGACCCTGCTAAAGTTAATGTAAACGGAGGGGCAATTGCTATTGGTCATCCGATTGGAGCAAGCGGAGCACGTATTTTTGTAACCTTAATACATGAATTGCTTAAAAGAAATTTAAATTATGGACTTGCTTCTCTTTGTATAGGTGGGGGAGAAGCTGTTTCCGTTATTGTCAAAAATTATAAAAACTAGAGGTATGCGATGGATATTAAAAATGTAACTATAATCGGCGCCGGGACTATGGGCAATGGAATAGCACATGTTTTTGCCCTAAGCGGTTTTCATGTTGACCTTATTGATATTAAACAAGAATTTATTGAAAAGGGATTAAACACAATTTCAAAGAATCTTGATAGACAAGTTAAAAAAGAAAAGATTTCCGATCAGCAGAGAAAAGAAACAATAAGCAGAATTACTCCTATTGTTGGTATTGAGAATATATCCAACGATACTGATTTAGTTATTGAAGCGGTACTTGAAAAACTTGAGCTTAAGTTGTCTATATTTAAGGAGTTAGAGAATTCAGTTAAAAAAGATGCTGTTTTTGCTAGTAATACTTCTTCAATATCAATAACTGAACTTTCTTCTGTTAGCAGACCTGAAAAGTTTATAGGTATGCATTTCATGAATCCGGTTCCTGTTATGAAACTTGTTGAAATTATTAGAGGATATTCAACTAGCAATGAAACATTTAACATAATAAGCGAATTATCTAAAAAACTTGGTAAAACTCCTGTTGAAGTAAATGATTATCCCGGGTTTATTTCCAACAGAATATTAATGCCTATGATAAACGAAGCAATTTTCGCTTTGTATGAAGGTGTTGCTTCCGCAGAAGATATTGATACGGTAATGAAGCTTGGAATGGCACATCCAATGGGTCCTTTAACATTAGCTGACTTTATTGGTCTGGATGTTTGTCTCGATATTATGAATGTACTTTATAACGGTTTTAACGATTCCAAATATAGGCCATGTCCTTTGCTAAAAAAAATGGTGGCTGCAAATAAATTAGGCAGAAAGACTAAAGAAGGATTTTTTAAATACGATTAATATCTTATGATTTAAATAAACACCTAAGACTAATCAAAATGTTCTTGGGTGTTTTTTTTATTTAAAATTGGTACTTTGCTCACTAAAATTTAACTATATAAATGCCATTAATAAGTCGAAAAATATTTGCAGACTTAACCAAAAGGATTATAAACTGGCGTAACTTCGTCCAAAACCAGATCTATCAAATTGCAATTCCGGAATATGCACTTTTTAGCGGTTTTGCAATTATTACCGGGGCCGTAGTTGGTTTATTTGCAGTATTGTTTCATTATTCTATAGATTTACTGACCGATTTCTTTTTTGATTACAGTTTAAATCATTTATTATTTATAGGCTCCGGTATAGTTATTATTATACCTGTAATAGGAATGTTGATACAAAGCATTATGACTTCCTTATATCCTCACACTGCAAAGAAAAGGGGAGTTTATAATGTAATTAAAGCAGTGGCAGTACGAAAAGGTTATATCTCAATAAAAACGACAATTTTCCATTTTATTGCTCCGGCTGTTTGCATTGGTTCCGGTGGTACAGTTGGTCCCGAAGGACCGGCGGCACAAATTGGCGGGGGAGTAGCCAGTGCTTTAGGAGGACTTTTCGGCCTATCAAGTCAACGCCGAAGAATGTTTACTGCAGCCGGCGCCGGCGCGGCAATAGCAGCGGTATTTAATACTCCATTGGGCGGTGTTTTTTTTGCTTTGGAAATTATACTTTTAAATGATTTCCATACACCAACGTTCTCTGCACTAATTCTTGCCAGTGTTACGGCTAGTGCAATATCAAGAATTTTCTTAGGCAATCAACCGGCTTTTAAGTTTAACAC
>CBEVZC010000037.1:0-24229 GCA_965554225.1 uncultured bacterium
AAAAGAAAAATATTTTTGAAGAATTCTTAAAGCTGAATAAAAAAGTCGCATTTGCTAACGCTTATCCGGCAATATTTTTTGATTATGTTAATAAGGGCAGAAGGAGATTAAGTGTTTCTACTTTAAGCTGTATCTTAAGTAATGTGAAACTTAGGTCTTCTACCGATTTGAGGCAGTCAAATGCAGTTAGCGCCGAAATTGATAATAAATATTGGGTGGAAAAGTTACACTATAAAATTCCGATTATTTCTCCGGAAACCGCAGCAAAAAGATTATTGCGTATTACGGAGCGTAACCATTTTACAATGTTCGAGTATTTTCATTCCGATCATTTAGGTCACGGAAGGAACAAGGAAGAAATGGAGAATAGACTTTCTGTGCTTGATAATTTTCTGTTTTATATATTTACTCATATTGGGAATAATACTAACTTAATTGTTTGTTCTGATCACGGTAACTTGGAAGATATTTCTGTTAAAACTCACACACGGAATCCCGCACTAACAATTGTGATCGGCAAAGATGCAAAAAAACTTCGCAGAAGAATTAAAAATTTATACGATATAAAAAAAGCTATTCTCGGTTTATATAAGTGAAGCAATATCCTTTTATAGGTTTTGTATTAATTTTTATTATCGGAATTATCCTTTCTAAATTCTTCAATCCCAATATGACCCAACTTTTAATAGTTCTAATTATTTCTTTTTTAGCAGGATTATTATTTTATTTCTTTATTGGGGTTTATCAACATAAACAAATTGCTAAAGTTCTTTTTACACTTACTATATTAAGTTTCGGAGCTTATTTTTTCAGTATTTCTCAGAATCATAATATATCGTATCCGTTTAAGGAACGAAAGATCAAAAAAGTATATGTTTATGGAAAAATAACGGATATATCGTTAATAAAGAAAAATCATATAAAATTGGTTTTGTCCGTGGATTCTATTAAAGGTGAGAATCTTAATTTTAACAAGAAAATTAGTTTACTTTGTAAAATATTTGATCCGTCTAATACAAATATTGAATATTTGTATAATCGGATGGGAATAGGGAATTACTTACTTCTAAAAGGGACTTTGGCAGAAGGAAAAAGAATGCGTAATCCGGGAGAATTTGATTATCAAAAATATTTAGAATCAATTGGAATTTCCGGAACAATGTCAGTCAGTAAAATTATAAATTTAAGAATTCTTAAAAAAAATACAAATTGGTTCAAGAATAGTATTTTTGCTTTAAGAAAGAATATAGACCGTTCACTGCGAAAATTAAATGTATCTGAGTCTTATGCCTTATTACGCGGTTTGCTGCTGGCTGACAGAAGTGAATTAGATAATAAAACAAAGGAGAATTTTATAAATGCCGGAGTAGTGCATGTGCTTGCAGTTTCCGGGCTGCATGTTGGATATATAGTTTTAATATTTGTTTTACTTTTCAGCAGATTTAATATTATACTGCGGTATAGTCTTACGATTCTGGGAATTCTGTTGTTCCTTTTAATAACGGGCGGACATGCTCCGGTTTTGCGTGCTTCCGTTATGGCTGTTATAATTATTGTTACATTCCTTTCCAATAGAAGTACTAACAGTTTTAATTCCCTTGCAATAGCTGCGTTTATTGTTTTGTTAATAAATCCGTATGAGATTTTCAATGCGGGTTTTCAACTATCATTTTCTGCTGTTTTATCAATATTAATTTTCTATCCTTATTTTAGGAAACTCATATATAGTTTAGTTCCGGAAAACAATTTAATACAAAAGTTATTGCTGTTTTTTGCCGTATCTTTTGCCGCCCAAATTGGAACTTTACCGTTTACACTTTTATATTTTAATAAACTATCTATCATAGCGTTGTTTGCTAATCTTATTGTTATTCCGCTTATCGGAGTAATAATAGCTTTGGGAATAGTTAGTCTTGTTTTAAGTATATTTTGGAATTGGGCAGCACTTATTTATGCTTCAATCAATATTGTAATTATTAAGCTCTTGTTTTCATTTGTAAATGCAGTTGGAAGTTTAAGCATCTCACACTTGGATATATTTGAGTTTTCTGTTATTGATACACTTCTTTTTTATTTATTTCTCGTTTTCGGAATTGTGTATTGGAATAAATTTAGAAACAGTAGAACCCGACTTGTATTATTTGTTTTACTTACAGTAAACTTTATCCTTTTCAGCAAATTTGATAATTCTGAATTGTTCCCGGACTCACAACTAAGTGTAATGTCTATGGATGTCGGGAAAGGAGATGCAATATTAGCGAAACTACCTGACGGAGATGTAATTTTAATTGATGGCGGTTCTGCTAATCAACGGTTTGACGGTGGCGCTCAAGTAATTTATCCGTTAATGCAGCGGGCGGGAATTAACACTATTGATTATTCTTTCTTATGTTCGATTGATAATAAAATAAATGGAGGTATCTTTTACTTGCTAAGTAGGAAAATAATTAAAAATCTCTATGCACCTAAACTCGATTCTATGTCTTCGAAAGATATGGAATTTAAAGAGTTAATAGATAGTGATAAATTAAATTTTAAACAGATTGATAACGGTGTTATTCCTATTGAAAATTCTAGAATTTACAAGCTAAGTTATATTGAAAATCATGGTGCTGCTAAAAAGAATGGTAGAATAAATTGTCTTATTAAATTGCAGCATGGTAAAGATTCTTACCTATTTGCGAATATCTACAATGTTTATAATTTATTATCTTTAGGGGACTTAAATAAATTTATTAAGTCTGACGTGCTATTTATAAATATTAGAAATATTCGTAAACAAGTAATTAAAAAATTTATCTCGAATGTAAAACCAAAAGTTCTTGTGCTTCTTGATTATCTTAAAATAAATGATATGCAAAAACTCAATGAAAAATTACAGGAAGATAATCCGGATTATATTATTAAAGATATCAATGAAAGCGGCGCTGTTATTTTGCGGGAAACAAAAAATAAAATAAAGCTGATAAATTGGAAAAACTAAGCAAAAGATTGTTGAATATATGATTATTGAAAACTACTCTCTTAGGGACTTAAATACATTCGGCTTAGATGTAAAAGCTTCGTACTTTGTTGAAATCAAATCAATAAGTGATATTAAAAAATTACTCGAATTAAAATCACCGGAAAATTCCAAGTCATTGGTTTTGGGTTTGGGTAGTAATATTCTATTTACCAAAGATTTTGACGGCTTAGTAATTAAAAATTCTCTTCAAGAAATTGAAATAGAAGATGAGAGAGAGAACGAAGTTTTTATTAAAGCCGGCGGTGGAATTATTTGGGATGATTTGGTTAATTATTGTGTAGAGAATAGTTATTGGGGAATTGAAAATTTATCTTTAATTCCCGGAACTGTCGGCGCAGCTCCTGTTCAAAATATAGGCGCTTACGGAGTTGAATTAAGAGATGTTTTTTATTCTCTAAATGGAATTCATTTAGATGATGGTAAAAGTCAAACATTCTCAAAGGAAGAATCTCAATTTGGTTACCGATCAAGTCTTTTCAAAAAGGAACTAAATAATAAGTTTTTAATTACTAATATCATTTTACGTCTTTCAAAAAGGCCGGCTCCAAGATTAAATTATAGAGATCTAAAGAAGAAATTTGAATCGAGGGAAGAAAACAAAATAACATTGCGCGAAATTAGAAACAGCGTAATTGAAATCAGAAAAAATAAACTTCCGGATCCGGTAGAGTTAGGTAATGCCGGCAGCTTTTTTAAAAATCCTATAATTTCTAATAATGAACTAATTAATTTGCAAAAGCTTTTCAAAGAAATTGTTTATTTTAAAATTGATAATAAACATTCAAAAATTTCTGCCGGATGGCTTATTGAGAAATGCGGACTGAAAGGATTTAGAAAAGGGAATGTTGGTACATATCCAAAGCAGGCATTAATTATTGTAAATTATGGAAAGGCAACCGGGAAAGAAATATACGAGTTCTCACAAAAAATACAACTTAAAGTCAAAGATAAATTTGGTGTTTTATTAGAACCTGAAGTTAATATTTTATAGAATTATTACGGAGATATTTTATGGAAGAAAAGGTTAAGGGACAAGAAAAAGTGAAAAAATCATTTAGCGATGTTATAAATGATGCTTTTAAAGAATTGAAGGAAACATTTATTGCTTTTATAAAAGCTCCCAAAGCTCTTTGGGGAATAAATATACCATATATAATTGAGGGGCTTGTTTACTTTGGAATTTTAACTATACTTGGAAAATATTCCTCCGAAAATGTAGGATTAACCGATGCGCAATCCGGATTAGTTTACAGTTTTGTTACCGGAGGCATCACTTTTGCAATGTTGGTTTTGGGCGGCTGGTCAGATAAATTAGGCGTCCGTGCTTCCTTAGCTTTAGCATTTATTGCAATGCTGGTCGGCAGAGTATTTGTTGGACTTTCCGGAACGCTTGGCCTCGGAAACGGTTTGTGGTCGCCTATGTTTTTTACAATGACCGGCGGATTACTTGTCATGGTGCTTGCGTACGGGTTGTTCCAACCTGCTGCTTATGCCGGTGTAAAACGGTACACTAACAAACAAACTGCAGCAATGGGATATGCTGTGATTTATGGGTTTATGAATCTAGGAGCATTCTTATCAGGATTTATTTCTTCAACAACACGTCATACTTTCACTAATATATTTCCGCCAAACGGATTGACTGCTGTATTTTGGGTATATGTTGTATTAACTGCCGTTTCTTTACTTATTACATTGTTACTGCTTACAAGGAAGACCGATAAAGGTGCTGTAGCTAGAGTAGCAAGAGAAAATGCGGAATTGGAAGAAAAGGGAGTTAAGGTTGAGGAAGAAGATGATGATGAAAAAGTAGTTAAACCTGATATTAAAGTTAACAATACTCAATTAATTATTTATTCAATTCTTGCTGTTGTCTTTTTTACATTATCCGGTTACGGTATTCAGAATGAAGTAAATCAGATATTCGATATTAAAATATTTAATATTAATGTTCATATCGATCTTGCTTTTATTTTATTTATAGTAATGATTGTTCTTGCAGTTTATGATTACCTTAAAAGGAGACCCTATCATCCTTTCCGTGATAAAAGATTTACATTTTTTATTTTTATTCTTGTCCCGGTTCAAACTTTATTTGCCCATAATTGGCTAACGCTTCCTTACTATTTGGATAGAGCATTTCAAGGTACTCTTGTTAGTCAATACTTTGAGGTGTTTTCAAATTTGAATCCAATTCTAATATTTATTTTAACCCCTCTAATTGCGGGATTAACAGCTAAGGCAGACGTTTATAAGATGATGATTTACGGTACATGTGTCATGGCAATTCCTACGTTTCTTTTAACTATTGGTCCTAATATTTACATGTTCCTGCTTTATGTTTTGATGATGACTATTGGTGAAGCGATGTGGTCTCCAAGGTTTTTACAGTGGATTGCTGAAATTGCACCGGAAGGAAAAGTCGGTTTGTATATGGGCGTCGGTCAGTTCCCATGGTTCTTGGATAAAGTTTTTACAGGGTTTTATTCCGGATATTTTTTAGAAAAGTATTGTCCTAAAGGAGTTGCTCCTTCAGAAATGAATACAGGTTTTATGTGGTTTATCTATGGACTAATTGCTATAATTACTCCAATTAGTTTAGTGCTCGCAAAGAACTGGATGCTTAAAGGATTTAAAACAAAACATGCATCCTAATTATAAGGTAGTAAAATGATAAAAAAGTATATAGCTAATATCTTTCTAATTTCTCTATTGTTTGTTATTAGCTTAATAAAAATCTCAGCACAAAATAAAAAAACTGATTTTAAACCGAATCCGCATAGATTTGATAATGAAATCAACCGATTTGTTAATCAAGATTTGAAAAACTCATTTCCCAATGATGCAATCCTTTTTGTGGGTAGTTCCAGTATCAGAATGTGGAAATCTCATAAATCATTCCCGGAATATAAAGTTATAAATAGAGGTTTCGGCGGTTCACACATTTCCGACGTAATTTATTTTATTGATAAAGTTGTTTTAAAATATTCACCTAAGTTGATAATATTTTATGCCGGAGATAATGATATATTCGATAAAAAATCTCCAGAGCGTGTGCTAAATGATTATAAGAATTTTGTAAAACTGGTTTTAGATTCTATACCGGAAACAAAGATTGTTTTTTTGACGATTAAACCGAGCATAAACAGGTGGAAGTATTGGGATCAGATGAAAAAAGCAAATGACCTAATTGCTGATTATTCAAAGAGTAATTCTCAATTATATGTGATTGACATTTCCGGTGGAATGCTGGATAAAAACGGTGTACCTAAAAAACAAATTTTTAGGCATGATGGTTTGCATCTTAATAATGCCGGTTATGAAATATGGAACGGTAAAGTAAAGCCTTTCCTTCTAAAAAATATTTTGGCAGACATGGTAAAATTTGATGAAGTATACATCCCGGTATTAGCTTCGACTATGCAAAATAAAATCGGCAAATCTCTAATTGCTATGAAAAGGTTGAAAAAATATTGGAAGGAATTTGAGGGAAAGTATTACCACTATTATTTTAATGATAGAAATTGGGAAGATAGTTTTTGTAGAATTGATAATTTAATAAACAAAGCCTCAGTTATTGTGGACTCAATGAGAAACTTAAAACATGCTCACGAAACACTTGAAGGGGTTAGGCAAATATTTATGAAACTGAGAAAAAGGGACAATATTAATTATTTTATTGATTTACTTACACGGTTTCATGAACCAATGGAGAAAATAGTATTAAAAGCTAAAAAAACTAAACCGGAGAACTTTAGCAACAGCGACTGGAGAGAATTTAATAATTTATCAATCGAAGCTAATCAATTGTGGATGAATGTTATGAGATACAACTTCAATCCCTCTTTATTTCAATTTGATAAAATGAAAACAACAAGGTTTAAAAATAATTTGCACGCAGAATCAAAAGCGTTAAATAAATTATCAAATTCATTTAACAGTAAGGATTTTAAAGCTATTTTGCAAAACGCCGTAAATATAAAACCTAATTTTGCAAAAATATTTATGATGTTCGGTAATTTTAATTTAATTAGTAAATAATAATAACAAAATTTAAAAGCTATGAGTAAATTCAAATACGCCGTAAAACGAAGCGGGGCAATAGTTCCGTTTAGAAAAGAAAGAATAATGAACGCAATTTATCGTGCAGCCGTTGCTGTTGGCGGCAGAGATAAAAATAAAGCCGAATGGCTTGCAGATGAAGTAATAAGAGTTCTGGAAGAAACTTTTCCTGATGGTTATAAACCTAATATTGAAGAAATTCAGGATGTGGTTGAAAAAGTGCTGATTGAAAACGGTCATGCTAAAGTAGCAAAGGAATATATTCTTTATCGTGACGAAAGAAATAAAAGCAGAAGACAAGATGCAAGAGTTGCGGCTAAAACTTCCGATAATATACCCTGGCAGAAAATTTGGAACGTACTGGATTGGGCAGTCTCTCATAATTTACACACAGTTGAGTCTTTGAATGCAAGAATTAAAAATGGTGAATTCCCTCATATTGTTCACGAAGCCGAAGCTGCTTATGAAGATGATTTAAACATGGCTGCAGAATTAATTATTGATAGAGTTAAAGAGTTAAAAATGGTATTTGTCAGCGGTCCTTCTTCTTCTGGCAAAACAACAACTACAACAAAATTACAGCAGAGGTTAATTAAAGAAAATTTGAAATTTGTAGCGCTGAATGTTGACCATTATTTCTTTGATCTGGACTTACATCCCAAAGATGAATTTGGCGATTATGATTTTGAAACTCCTCAAGCATTAGACTTGGAATTGATAAACGAACATCTGAAATTATTGAGTGAGGGAAAGGAAATTAAAATTCCGTATTATGATTTTAAGGAAGGCAAACGGTATTTGAATAGGACACCAATGCATTTAGGCGAAGGTGAAATATTATTAATAGATAGCTTACATGGCTTATATCCGCCGTTTAGTGAAAGTATTCCTGACGAGCTGAAATTTAAATTATATCTTGAACCGCTTTTACAAATGAAAGGAATAGATGGTAAGTATATTCAATGGACAGATATTAGAATGATTAGAAGAATGCTGCGCGATTCTGTGCACCGTGCTTATAACCCGCAGCAAACTCTTGAACACTGGCATTATGTAAGATCAAGTGAATTGCGGAATATAATTCCTTATAGTAATACGGCTGACTTTGTAGTTAACAGTGCAATGCCTTATGAAATTGCTCTTTACCGTCCTAAACTCTTAAATGAATTTAAAAAATGGAGTGAGATGTTTGCTCATGATCCTCTGAAGGTGGATGCTTATATACGGTCTTCTCGTATCTACAAAGTCCTTGACTCTGTAGCGCCTGTTGAAGATGATTCACCTGTTCCTCATGATTCTGTATTAAGAGAATTTATTGGCGGGAGCAGCTTAAAATATTAACAATAAAAAGAATTTAATGTCTAATAATATAGTAGGATAAAAATTTGCATTGATATTAAGTTATTTTAAAGTTACTTTTATTTGCAAACTAAATTGTTTCTACTAATTCGAGCTGGATAATGAGAACACAAATTTTCTTTTTAGCTTTTCTTCTTGTTGTATTTTTAGTAGACCTCACTGCACAAACAGATCAATCCTTAATAAAAAATAATGCACCAAATGTTTTTGTTGATTGCCGGGGTTGCGATATCAATTTCATCAAGGAAAAAATTCAATTTGCTAACTTTGTAAGGGATAGGAAAGAAGCTGATATTCATATTCTTTTCACTTCGCAAAGGACGGGCGGCGGTGGTAGGGAGTATGTCCTAAATTTTATTGGACTAAATAAGTTTAATAGTTTAAATGATACTCTGAAATATGTTAGGCAAGAATCGGACTCGGATGAAAATGACAGACAAAAGCTAGTTCATGTAATTAAACTCGGATTGATAAACTATGTGGCCAAGATGCCTATTGCCGATAAAATTAAAATTGAATATTCAACTGACAAAAAAAAATCAGGAGATGTAAAAGATGATTGGAATTTTTGGGTTTATAGAATTGGTTTAAATGGATTTTTTAACGGTAGCAAAACATATTCACAGTCTTATATTTCAGGTTCAATATCAGCTTCCAGAGTAACTGCCGAATGGAAAATTTTTGCAAGATTGTGGAGTAATTATAATGAGAGTAATTATAATTATATCGACGAAACCATTACAAATATTGCCCGGAGTCAAAGGTTAAGTTTTAGTCTCATAAAGTCTATAAGCGATCATTGGTCAGCTGGTTTATGGACAAGCGGTTATTCGTCAATTTATAGTAATATAGATATCGCAGCCAGTATAGGTCCAGGTATAGAATATGACATTTATCCTTACTCGGTTTCAAATTTAAAACAGATAAGAATTGCTTACAAATTAGACGGTACTTATAATAAGTATCGGGAAGAAACTATTTACTTAAAAACTAAGGAAGGGTTAGTTCAACAAGAGCTTTCTGTTTCTGTTGAATTAGTGCAACCTTGGGGCAGTATTAGTTCGGAACTGAGGGGAACAACCTTTCTGCACGATTTGTCAAAAAATTCTTTAACAATCGACGGTCGTATATCGTTGAAGCTTTTTAGAGGCTTATCTTTAACTCTGGATGGAAGATATTCGGCAATTCATAACCAGCTTTCGTTAAGAAGACAAGATGCCAATCTTGAGGAAGTTTTATTACAGAGGACGGAGCTTGAAACACAATACCGTTATTTTGGGAGCATTGGCTTTTCTTACAGTTTCGGATCAATATTTAATAATATTGTCAATCCGCGTTTTGATTAAAGTTTTTTTTTACCCCTACCTCACTATTTTAAACACCAAAAATTATCCTAATTGTTACTGAATTAAATGGTGAAAATTGTTTAAATTTCATAGGATAATTTAGAATAAATACTTACTTAATGCTATTAAAATGCGAGCTACTTTTGCTGAAATAAACCTACCGAATCTTAAGTATAATTACCTTAATCTAAAGGGGAAAAATAATTCTGCGAGAGTTATGGCTGTTGTGAAAGCTAATGCTTATGGACACGGTATGCTAAAAATTGCGGGAGCATTAGACAGATTAGGGGAAAATAAACCTGAATATTATGGTGTCGCTTTAACGGAAGAGGGAATTGAGTTAAGGCAAGGCGGATTTGTTAAGGAACCCATAATTACATTTTCTCCGTTTGATATTAATGAAGTACCCGAATACTTAAAATATAAAATTGTACCAACGATTTGTATGGAAAATGATTTAGGTAAGATTAATAAATTAAACCTCAAACGAAAACTTAAGGTTCAAATAAATATAGATACCGGAATGGGGCGCCTCGGAATAAATTATCTGAATGCAATTAAGATTATAAAAAAACTATCAAGTGATAGTAAAATATTAATTGATGGTATTTATACACATTTCGCAACTTCTGATGAAAAGGATAAGAAATTTCTTAATCTGCAGCTGGAAAGATTTAACAGGATACTTGAAGAATTAAAGGAATTAAAAATAAATACCGGAATAGTTCACGCTGCGAACAGCGGAGCAATAGTTGAT
The DNA here is from genome assembly GCA_965554225.1 of uncultured bacterium. Lineage (GTDB taxonomy): Bacteria > Bacteroidota > Ignavibacteria > Ignavibacteriales > Melioribacteraceae > BMS3ABIN04. The sequence goes on from CBEVZC010000037.1 coordinate 10,550, forward strand.
ATGCCAAACGCTAAGTTCGATATGGTGCGTCCGGGAATATCTTTGTATGGATATTTTCCGTCTCTTGAAACTACGGAATCAATAAAATTAAAACCTGTTATGTCCTTGATTTCAAAAGTATCTACGCTTAAAATGATTGAGAAAGGTGGTTCTGTAAGCTACGGTAGAAAATTTATCGCTAAAAGAAGAACTAAGGTTGCTACTTTACCAATTGGTTATGCCGATGGTATCCCAAGAAATTTGACTAATAATTTTAAAGTAATTATTAATGGTAAGTTGTTTAGTCAAATTGGCACTGTAACTATGGATAGAATCAGTATTGATGTAACTGGCAGTAACGTAAGGATTGGAAATAGAGCTGTATTGTTAGGTAAAAGCGGAAAGAATCAAATTACTGCTTGGGATTGGTCAAAAAAACTTAATACTATTCCTTATGAAATAACATGCGGAATCAGCAAAAGGGTTCCTAGAGTTTACAAAGGATAAAAATGGAAATTGCTAAATCATATATTATTCAGTGCATTGCTCAAGCTTCTGAAAATCTTAAGTTAGATGCAGATAAACTAAATATCCTTTCAATTCTTAAAGAAGAAATTTATGAAAGTAACGATTTACAGATTATGCTTGCAAATATGAAAAAGCTTACTGAAACTTCCAAATTAGCCGTTAAGCTAAGTGATCTTTATAATTTTATTACTAAGGGTGAAATCAGTTTTAAAAATATTTCGCATACTTTCAGCGAGCAAAGTTCCAAACTGGTTGGTGAATTAAAATTATTTCTCGATCAAAATACGCAACATTCATTTAAAGAATTATTAAGTCGTTTTCATCAAGACGAAAAGCCTACTTTGCAGCAAAAAGAAGACCAGCCGGAAATTTATCTGGGTAAAGAGACGGATTCAGATAAACCCGAAGTGAGTGAAGTTACAAAATTGAAAGAAGAATTTATTTTAGAAAATGAAGATTTAAATAAAAAGCTGAGTTTTTCTGATTACAAGGAGAGAATTCTAAAACCTATCCCTGCCTTAGATAAATTCCTTAGTTCTGTAAAGAATAATAAGTATAATGAAGACGAAATGGATGATTTTATTATTGTAATGGAATTCAATACAGAACTTTCTAAGAATGAGGAATTTGATATAATTACTAAAATGCATATAATATTTACTAATGCTCTGAAATTATTAAAATTGCATAAAGTTATCCCGAACTCGAATCTTGTTGAGGATATGAGAGCATGTTTAATTGTTATCGTGGCAATTATAAGAGAAAAGAATGTGGATATAACGGAATTTTTAGTTAAAGCAGAAAGACTTGGAAGTAATATTGTTAATTTAAACAAAGGATAAGAAATGAAATTATATGCTGTTATTATGGCTGGCGGAGTAGGTTCAAGATTTTGGCCGAGGAGTAAAAAGAAAAAACCGAAACAAATGTTAAAAATATTTGGAGAGAATACATTAATACAAAATACAGTTGAAAGATTAGAGGGTTTGGTTCCTAAGGGAAATATTTATGTTATTACAAATAAGGAACAGAAAGATGGAATAGCTCAACAAATCCCTGAAATTCCGGTTGATAATATTATCGCTGAACCTTTCGGAAAAAATACTGCCGCTTGTATAGGATTGGCTTCGGTTTTGGTAAATCATGAAGATAATGATTCGGTTATGGTTACACTTCCGGCCGATCACCTGATTTTTGATACCGAGAAATTTCAACATACATTGAATAAAGCAGCAGAGTTTGCTTTGAATTCCAAAGGATTGCTTACTATTGGAATTACTCCTACGAGGCCGGAAACCGGCTACGGCTATATTCAATATATTGATGAACTGCTCGGGGATAATATTTACAAGGTTAGAACATTTGCTGAAAAACCGAATATTTCTACAGCAAAACGTTTTTTGGAATCCGGCGATTTTCTTTGGAACTCGGGAATGTTTATTTGGAAAGCTGATTCCATTCTTTCGGAGATACAATTGTATTTACCTGATCTTCATTCCGGTTTACTTGAAATACAAAATGCCATAGGCAAACCTAATTTTGAAGAGACCTTGACCAGTGTATACGGTCAGCTAAAAAATATTTCTATTGATTATGGGGTAATGGAAAAGTCCAAAAATGTGTATCTTACTAAAGCAGATTTCCAATGGAGTGACGTAGGAAGCTGGGAAGAAGTTTATCAACTATCCGATAAAGATGAAAACGGAAACGCGAAAGTCGGGAAAGTTTATTCCAATAAAACTTATAATTCGTATATTTATTCTAAAAAGAAATTCGCAGCAGTTATCGGTGTTCATAATTTGATTGTAATAAATACTAAAGATGCTTTACTTATTTGTAATAGAGATAACGCTCAAGATGTTAAGAAGGTTGTTGATTACTTAAAAATGAAAAATGAAACAGATTTATTGTAAATTAATTTATTATGAAAAAACTTTATACTGAAAATGACATATTAAAATTAAACAAAGAGGGCATTTCCGTTATTTATACAACCGGGAAAGAAGTATTTACACCACTGGCTCTTGACAAGGCAAAAGAATTAAATATTACTTTTGAGAAAAAGAAAGATAGATCGAACAAAAATGCTTCATTTCCAAATATTTCTAAAGCTTCAAGTATAAAAAATATTGCTCTTGGCTCCGACCATACAGGTTTTGAAACAAAGAAGATAATCAGCAGCTATCTAAAGGCAAAAGGCTTTGATATTATTGACGTAGGAACCCATGATGATAAATCTTGCGACTATCCGGATTTTGCATTTGAAGTTGCTAAAAAAGTTGCTCTGCATAATGTTGATGCAGGAATTATTTTTGATGCTACGGGAATTCCTTCGGCAATCACAGCGAATAAAGTTCCCGGAATAAGAGCAGCTACTTGTTACAATGAATTTTCAGCAAAAAGTTCGCGCGAACATAATAACGCCAATATTTTAGTCCTTGGTGCTAAAACCTTGGGCGTCGAAACTATTAAATCGATTCTTGATGTTTGGTTAACTACTAATTTCTTGGGCGACCGGCATCAAAGAAGATTAGACAAAATTACTAATATTGAACTTCTGTTTCTTAATAAAAAATAAATAGTAAAAATTAATTTTTCCTCGAGTTAATAATTTGGTAATTGAAACCGGTTTTGTAATATCCAATGTTAAAATTGCAAGCAATATTTATTCTCTTACAGTTGAATTATCTAAGATTGCATCTATCGCTAAACCAGGTCAATTCTGTAATATAAAAGTTTCTGAAAATAATTATCCACTATTACGCCGACCGTTCAGCATTGCCGATGTTAACAGCACGTGCATAACTTTTATTTTTAATATAGTTGGTGAAGGGACAAAAATATTATCCTTGAAGAAAAAAGGGGATATGGTTAATATACTTGGTCCGCTTGGTAAAGGCTTTAATTTTTCATCAAATTTCGAAACTGCCGTTGTTATTGGGGGTGGACTTGGCGCAGCGCCTTTCCCATTTCTTATCAAGTTGTTAAATCCGAAAGTTAGAGTTTTAAGTTTCATCGGTGGAAGGACCAAGGATGATTTAATTACTTATGGAATGAAAAATATGTTTTTATCAACTGATGATGGTTCAACAGGATTAAAAGGAACTGTTCTTGATTTGGTGAATCAAAACAAAAATTTATTTCAAGCTGATAGTAGCAAAATATTTGCTTGCGGCCCTACTCCAATGTTAAAAGCCGTAAAAAATTATGCAGATAAAAATAATATTGAGTGTGAATTATCAGTAGAAAATGTAATGGCTTGCGGTTTTGGTGTCTGCCAAGGTTGCCCGATTAGAAAATCAAATGGAGAAGGATATTTGTTAGTCTGTAAAGATGGTCCGGTATTTAATGCTTTGGATATAGAAATATGAGTGAGCTTAATTTGGAAATACAAATTGGTAGTTTGAAATTAAAGAATCCTGTGATGCTTGCATCCGGTACCGTGGGTTATGGGAATGAAATATCCAAGTTTATTGACCTTTCCAAAATTGGAGCTATTGTAACTAAATCAATTTCGTTAAAACCAAGAATAGGGAATCCGCCTCAGCGTATTGTTGAAACTGCATCGGGAATGCTTAATGCTATCGGCTTGGCAAATGTTGGACTTGATGTATTTATCGAGCAAAAAATTCCTTATTTACAGGATTTAGGAACTACTTTAATTTGCAATATTGCAGCCGGTAGTATTGAGGAATATGTTGAGTGTACAAAAGTTCTTAATTCCATTGATACGGTTAAAGCATTTGAAATAAATGTCTCTTGTCCCAACGTAAAAGATGGCGGATTGATTTTCGGTAATGATATAAATGCCGTAAGAACAATTACCGAGCAAGTAAGAAAAGTGACCGACAAACCTTTGATCATTAAGCTATCTCCAAATGTATCTAAAATAGCAGACTTTGCAAGGGCAGCTAAAGAAGGTGGTGCGGATGCTGTATCTGCAATTAACACTTTGGTTGGTACTGCTTTTGACATTTACTCAAGAAAACCTAAAATAAAAAATATTACTGGAGGTCTTTCCGGTCCGGCAATTAAACCGGTAGCATTAGCCAAAGTATTTGAAATTAGTAAACATGTTGATATTCCCATCATCGGTATAGGCGGCATTTCAGATTGGAAAGATGCTATTGAGTTTATGATTGCCGGTGCAACAGCTTTCCAGCTCGGTACAATAAATTTTGTAAATCCGTTAGCAAGTATTGAAATTATAAAGGGTATCGAAAATTACTGCCGCGAAAATTCAATTAATAACATCTCGGAATTAACTGCATCTTACAATCTAAAGTGAATATAGAAACCGCATTAAATAAGTTGTTTTCACTCCATCAATTCGGCGTAAAATTAGGATTGGAAAATATTACAAATTTATTAAACTTTATCGGGAATCCGCAGGAGAAATTAAAGGTGTTTCATATTGCCGGTTCAAACGGAAAGGGAAGTACTGCATCTTTTCTTTCAAGCATATTGATGGAAGCCGGTTATAAAGTAGGACAATTTACTTCTCCACATTTTGTTAAATTTAACGAAAGGATTAGGATAAACGGAGTTGAGATTGCCGATGAATACGTTGCCGATTTTGTAGAGGACTTAGATTCATATATTACTGAGTTCCGACCCACTTTCTTTGAACTAACTACAGCATTAGCGTTTAAATATTTTGCAGAATCAAATGTCGATTTTGTTGTTCTGGAAACCGGACTTGGAGGAAGGCTGGATGCTACAAACACGGTTATTCCTTTAGCATCTATTATTACTACAATTTCACTTGAACATTCACATATCTTAGGTAATTCGTTACAAAGAATTGCTTTTGAAAAAAGCGGGATAATTAAACAAAATACTCCAATTTTTGTTGGTCTACTTCCTTCTGAGGCAGAACAAGAAATTAGCAAAGCAGCTGCGGCAAAGAGTTCAAAAATGTTTAAGCTAAATAAATACATTATTGCCGGTAAAGATTTTGTTTCAATAGATCTTGGTAGAAATAATGTTAAATTATATACTACTCCATTAAGAGGTTATCATCAATTAAATAATGCAGCTTTGGCAATCTTAGCGGTTAGTGAAATAATAGCTAAAATTGAAGTTAAAAATATTTTAGATGGAATCGATAATGTAATTATGAATTCCGGTATCTCAGGCCGTTATGAAATCTACGAGCAAAAACCGAGAATAATATTTGATTCGGCACACAACCCTGAAGGAATAGATTCGTTTATTGACGAATACAAAAAAGAGTGGCTGGGATATAAAAAAAGAGTAGTAATATTTTCTGCAATGAAAGATAAAAACACACTAGCGATGATAAAAATAATAAAAAATTATTTCGATAAAATATATTTTACAAATATAAATTATGAAAGAGCTGCTACAGCTGAACAATTATTGGAAATAGCAGAAACAGTAAATGTCAATGCTGAAAAACTTATTGACAAAACCGGGTTTATAAAAAATTTTAAAAACAATTATTCAAAGGATGATTGTCTTGTAGTGATAGGAAGTATTTATTTACTAGGTGAAATAAAAACAGAATTAAGAGGATAAAAATGTCTTGACATTTTATTCTAATAAAGGTATGTTTCATATGTGCCTCATGTTCCTTTCATTAGTTTCTAAAATAATTAAAAATTCAAAATAATAAGCCCCAATTCAATTTGGAAAAAAATAAACTTTTTTAACAATCTAAATATTACAGGTTAAATTATGGCATTAGATATTTCTAATCTTAAATCGAAAAAAATTGTTGATCTTCATAAAATTGCTAAAGATTACAAAATTTCCGGTTTTAGCGATTTGCGTAAACAAGATTTGATTTATAAAATTCTTGAAGCCCAAACCAAACAAGACGGACTTACATTTTCGAATGGGGTCCTTGAAGTTTTGTCAGATGGTTATGGTTTTCTTCGGTCGGCTAGCTATAATTATTTGCCTTCACCGGACGATATTTATGTTTCGCCTTCTCAAATTAAAAGGTTTAGTTTAAGAACCGGCGATCATGTGCGCGGGCAGGTAAGACCCCCTAAAGAAGGGGAAAGATTTTTTGCTCTGCTTCGAGTTGAAGCTGTTAACGGGAAAGACCCGGAAGAAATTAGAGGTAGGACCTTATTCGATAACTTAACGCCTCTTTATCCTACTAAACGAATTAAACTGGAATCTTCGCCGGGCGAATATTCCATGCGTATAATGGATTTGCTTTCTCCGATTGGGAAAGGTCAAAGGGGACTAATTGTTTCCCCGCCCAAAAGTGGTAAAACTGTTTTACTGCAAAAAATGGCTAATTCTATTACTCGGAATAGTCCTGAAATTAAACTTATAATGCTGTTGATTGACGAAAGACCGGAAGAAGTAACTGATATGCAGCGTTCTGTAAATGCCGAAGTAATCAGTTCAACTTTTGATGAACCCGCCGATAGACACGTGCAAGTTGCAAACATGGTAATTGAAAAAGCAAAACGTATGGTTGAAGCCGGTGACGATGTTGTAATTCTTTTAGACAGTATAACAAGGCTTGCAAGAGCACACAATACTGTTATTCCACATAGCGGCAGAATATTATCAGGTGGTGTTGACGCAAATGCACTTCATAAACCTAAAAGATTCTTTGGCGCTGCAAGAAATACTGAGGATGGCGGAAGTTTAACTATTATTGCCACCGCCTTAATAGAAACCGGTAGCAGGATGGACGAAGTAATATTTGAAGAGTTCAAAGGAACAGGTAACATGGAACTCATTTTAGACAGGGATTTATCGGATAGAAGAATATTTCCGGCAATTAATGTAAATCGTTCCGGTACAAGAAAAGAGGAACTTCTTCTTAGCGAAGAAGAGCTTAATAAGGTTTGGATTTTAAGGAAAATTCTTAGTGAATTTGATAGTATTGAAGCAATGGAATTCCTATTAAATAAAATGAAAGGAACAAGAAATAACAAAGAGTTCCTAATGAGTATGAATAGTTAAGGTAAATATATTTGCATTCATATTTTCAACATTTTTCTTCTATATTTTAAATAAGTAATATTTTTTGCTCCGAGTTATTTAATAATAAAAGAACATACCATTGTGAAAAAATATATATTGTTATTTGTAACACTTTTTAGCGTCTCAGTTACAGCCCAGAAAAAGCATAAATCTATTTTTATTGAAACTCATCAATTCCCCGACAGTAATAAAGTCTTTGTATATGTTTCATATAAAATTCCTTATAATCAAATTTTATTTGTCAAAAAAGGTGTTCAATTTGAAGGTGGAATTAATTTTAGTATTGAAGCAGTAAAAAATGGGAATGTAATTTCCAGAGAATTTTCAAATAAAATGTTTTATGCTGATAACTATGAAAAAACTAAGTCGGAAAAAGACTTTGCAAATGGATTGTTGATGCTAAAGCTTAAAACAGGGCAGTACAATTTAATCCCTGAGATAATATTAAAAAATACAAACCTAAGTAGTAAATTAAAACCAATTCATATCTCAATTAACACCGATAGCGTACATTCATTCTTAAAACCAATAGTTGTTTCAAATGAATTAATAGATTCATCCGGGATAAAGAAATATAAATTGGTTAACATTAACGAATTTATACCATTTTCAAAAAATAATTACGGATTAGTTATACCAACAAAAACAGGATTAAATAATGTTCACGTAACAATTGAGCAGAACTCATCTGAAATTGTTGATACACTTTTGAATGAACCTATTATGAAAAATTGTGAAATTGTTGATGACGGAAAAAATATTATAATAGACGACAGTAAAAAATTATTGGATAATAAATGTTTTTACTTAAATAATTTTAGTTATAAATTGGAGGAGGGTAAATTTAAAGTTACGCTTGAATCCGATAGCGTAAAAGAGAATTATGTAATGGAAGTCTATTGGTTAGACAAACCGTTTTCGTTGTTTAATGTTGAATCTTCCGTGAAATTGCTTGATGTAATCGGGAAAGAGAAAGCAGCCGATAGAATATTCAGTTTCCCTAAAGAGGAGTATTATAAAGCTTTAGTCGAATTCTGGAATAAAAATTTCCCGACTAAAGGATTTGCTTTTAACGATGCAATGTTTGAATTTTATAAAAGAGCAGACTATGCAATTAAGAATTTTGCTGCTATAGGGAAAAAAAATGGTGTAAAAACCGATAGAGGGAAAATATATCTTATTTATGGTGCACCAGACGAGATAAAAAGAAGATACACGGAAATGAATAATATTGAAGAAATTTGGCACTATAATAAACTTAATAAGGTTTTTGTGTTTTCCGACAAAAGTGGTCTGGGCAATTTTGTTTTAATTGGTAAAAAATGAACAGCTTTGTTTTTTCTTCCGGTGATATAAATGGAATAGGACCGGAGATATGTATAAAAACTTTTAATAGAATTTATAATCCTTCCGTACGAACATTAACTTTTGTGTGTCCTGCAAACATTTTTGAAAACCTAGTTGACAATGTAAAACCGAATTTTAAGTTTAAGATTACTAATAATGCAGCGAACATTTCACCTGAGTTTGTAAACATTATAAATTTAAAAAATGCAAGACAAAGTTTAGGAAAACCTACAAAGAGTTCCGGAAAAACCAGTTACGAGTCTATTCTAAAATCCTTGGAAATTATTAATAAGGGTAAAGCCGAAGCGCTAATTACCGCCCCTATTTCAAAATATGCTTTTTCACTTGCCGGTATAGATTTTCCCGGGCACACCGAACTTCTCGCCAGTAAGTATAATGTAAGCGACTTTGTAATGTTTTTTATTTCCCGCTCAATAAAAGTGGGGTTGGTTACTATACATGAGCCTGTAAAATCTGTTGCAAAAAATATTACAAAAATAAAATTAAGAAAAACAATTAATGTAATGAGAAAAAGTTTACATATCGATTTTGGTAAAAGTAATTCTACAATTGCGGTTTTAGGACTTAATCCCCATGCCGGCGAAAACGGGAAAATCGGTTTGGAGGAAATGAATATTATTGCTCCGGTAATTGAAGAATACGATAATGTTGAAGGTCCCTTTGTTCCGGATGCATTTTTCGGGAATCAATTATATAAGAAATTCGATGCAGTTATCGGAATGTATCACGATCAGGTTTTAATACCGTTTAAGATGCTGCAATTTTATAAAGGCATAAACTTTACCGCCGGATTACCAATTGTCCGTACATCCCCCGATCACGGAACTGCTTTTGATATTGCCGGGAAATACATAGCAAATGAAACAAGCATTTTTGAAGCATTCAAATGGGCGGAAAAAATCTTAAAGAATAGAAAAAAAAATATTAATGACTGAAAAACCTTACTCGTACGTTTCCAAGATTTATAATCATTTAATGCGTTCCGTAAATTACAAAGAATGGGCGGATTATATTTTTTCTATTTATGATTTTATGAATGTGCAAGGAAGTTCGATTTTGGAACTTGCATCAGGTAATTCAAAATTATCAACGTTGCTTCTGAAACGCTTTCCCAAAATTATTGTTACCGATTTATCTTATGAAATGTTAAAATTATCAAACTCATTAGGCTTAAGAAAAGTATGTTGTAATATGGCTGAACTGCCTTTTAAAAACAAATTTAGTTTTATATATTCAACCTTTGACAGCATAAACTATCTTGATAATGAGGAAAGTGTAAATAAGCTTTTTAAGAATATTTTCTATATTTTAGATGATGAAGGATGTTTTACGTTTGATGTTAGTCTTGAAAAGAATAGTATTAAGCATGAAAAAAGATTGAACAGAAAAGGGAAAGTTGACGGATTAAAGTTTATTCAAAATAGTAAATATGATAGAATTTCTAAAATACATCAAAATAAATTTAAGATTAAATTGGAAAACGGCTCGATTGTAGAGGAAATTCATCGTCAAAAAATTTATGATTTTGAATTTTATTTTAATATTATTGAACAGCATAACCTTTACGTTGTTCACTGTTTTAATTCATTTACTTATGATGACGCCAACAGCGAATCGGAAAGGGCACAGTTTGTAGTAAAAAAGAGGTTGCACTGATGTTAACATTCAGCAATGTTGAATACAGTTATCCTAATCAACCGGTTTTTAACAACTTAAATCTACACGTTGATGAAGGTGAATTTGTATTTTTAATCGGTAAGAGCGGAGTAGGAAAATCAACACTTTTGCAAATGGTTTATATGAACATTCTTCCTTCAGCGGGTTATGTACAGGTTGGTAATTACAGCTCCGATACTATTAAAACTAAAAGTTTACCTTATCTAAGAAGAGAACTTGGTGTTGTATTTCAAGATTTTAAGTTATTGGAAGATAGGAGTATATTTGCAAATTTAGCATTCGTACTTCACGTACTCGGAACTCCGAGAAAAGAAATAAAGAAGAGAATTATTAATGCATTATCGGAAGTAGGTTTGGTGCATAAGCAAAAAAACAAACCTTCCCAATTATCAGGGGGAGAGAAACAGCGAGTTGCCATAGCCCGCGCAGTTGTAAAAAATCCCCGGTTAATTTTAGCCGATGAACCAACGGGAAATTTGGACCCTGAAACTTCTCAGGAAATATTATCCATACTTAACAGGATAAATGAACAAGGAACTGCAGTAATTTTTGCAACGCACAATTATGACCTCGTTAAGCAAATGGATACTAAAATTTACAAAATTACAGACGGTAAAGCCATTAAAGTAATCTTAAAGAGAAAACCTCAAGATTGATTTAACTCATCCATTATTTTTTTTGTGACTTTATCAACCGGCAGTGCAGCATCAATACTTATTATTTTAGTTTTGTTTCTGTAATAATCCAAAACCGGTCTTGTAGTCTCGTGATAAACATTTAACCTGTTTTTTATTACGTCTTCCTCGTCGTCCTTACGTTTTATAAAACTGTTTTTTGCACCGCAATTAGGGCAAGTTGTAGGGTCTTCCAAACTGTTTAAGTTTATAATATAACCGCATTGGCTGCATACTCTTCTGTTTGATAATCTATTTACTATTAATTCATCTTCTGCGTCTAATTCTATAACAATCGGATATCCTTCATCAATTTCTTTAAGAATACCGTCTAAAATATTTGCCTGATTTATTGTCCTTGGGAAACCGTCCAATATATAACCGGATTTACATTTATCGCTAAATAATACATCTCGGATAATTCCGCCCATAACGTCATCGGGCACTAATTCTCCTGCTTCCATAATAGCTTTTGCTTTAAGCCCGAGTTCTGTTTTTTTACTAACGGCATCACGCAAAATGTCTCCCGTTGAAATATGTGGGATATTTCGTTTCGAAGATAATATTTTTGCTTGTGTTCCTTTACCGGCACCGGGTGCGCCAAACATTAAAATCTGTAGCTTTTTCACAATTTAATTTCCTCCGATTATTAGAGAATAAAAATCAATTTAATTTTGAATCACTTCTGATACGTTTCGCATAAAAATATTTTTGAAGCAGGGACTTGCTTTCTTCCGAATATATGCCCGCAAATATTTCCGGTTGATGATTGTATTTACTTTTGTCCAAAAGATTATAAAGTGAACCGACTGCCCCAAACTTTGGTTCGTATGCGCCGAAATAAACTCTCTTAATTCTTGATAACAAAACAGCACCGCTGCACATTATGCATGGTTCCGCTGTTACGTATAGTTCGCAGTTAGAAAGAAATTTTTCCTGCAGATAATTAGAAGCGGCGGTAATAGCTATCATTTCTGCATGAGCAGTTGGATCTTTAAGGGTTTCAGTCTGATTAAATCCCTTACCTATAATCTGATTATTATAAACAACTACAGCGCCGATTGGAACTTCGCCTAAAGAAAGAGCTTGTTCGGCAAGGTTAAGCGCTTCGAACATAAATTTGTAAACTGATTCAGGAAAGAGCACAGGTCTGTTTTCCTTAATAAAATCATTATGTGAAAAGTTGTACGCCCGGAAGGACTCGAACCCTCAACCCTCTGATCCGAAGTCAGATGCTCTATCCAATTGAGCTACGGGCGCAAATACAACATCAAAATATAAATTATAATTAAGAGGATTTCAAACGCATTTAATATTTTATTGCTGAAACAAACGGAATAATATATTTAATTAATTCCGGAAAGGCTTCATTCCGGTAACTCCAGCGCTGTTACAGTTCCTATAGCATTGCCGGCAATTCCTTTAATTGAGCCGTACATATTAACTGTATTTGTAACTACTTTTTCAATTTGTTTTTCTCTGGTTTTCCAAATTCGCTGCATTGCACGTTTTTCGCTTTCCAAATCTTCTTTCATTTGAGTAAAACCTTCAACTATTGCTTCAATTTGCAGTCTGAATTCATTACTTGTAAGAAAATTGTAAAGCATGTTCATTTTATCGCCCTTGTTTTCCTGGGAAATTAATGCGGCGCTTAATTGAATAACCGATTCCCTTAGAACAAAACAGAGCCCCTTGAATTCCTCATAAGTGCAGACCCAAATGCCGTCTTTAAGTCCCATTCTCTGTAAATCGGAAGGCATTGCATCGGTTACCAGCACACCAATATCGGCACCTTTTTCTCTAATATCCGCCTTAAATTTTTCAATCCAGCCTTTCTGAAATTCTTTAGTACGTTTACTTTCATAATAAATTGTACCGCAGTTTTGTATTGTTCTGGTATTCACCGTTTGCAGGCAATCGGCGCCGCGGGCACCTTTTTTAACTTCGCTGATTTCATCGAGAGGGAAGTTGCTTGCGAGCCATTCTTCAATTGCCAATTCCTGAACTTCGCCCTGCATCTGCATGGAACCTTGTTCCTGCTTACGCTTCATTTCTTCAACAAGTTTTTTCTGATCTTCAATTTGTTTTTCATATTCTCTGAACTTCAGCTCATTTTTCTCTTCTTCCGCTTTTCTAATTCTTTCTTTTTCTTCAAGGAGCTTTTTGTTCAGAGTCCTTTGAGCTTCGGCTTCAATGCTTTCCTTTAACTCATCTTTTTCCCGCTTAAGTTTTTCAATTTCCGCTTTGCTTTTATTAAGCTCTTTTAATTTCTCCGATTTCTCATTTAACTCTTTTTGAAGAAGTGCAAATTGCTCTACTTGTTCTTCTTGCAATTTCTTTTTTAAATCTGCCGTAAATTTCTCTTTTTCTTCCTTTACTTTTTCATCCAACCGTTTTGCAAATAATTCGTTTTCTTTTTTCTTCAATTTTTCGAAAGCTTCTTTTTCTTTTTTTAAACTTTCTGCTTCGGTTTCATATT
>CBEVZC010000038.1:0-23798 GCA_965554225.1 uncultured bacterium
GTTATGTTATAATAAACAAGGGAGATTTAATGACCGATTCAATAAAATTATCCGTAACACTTCCTGCAACACCTAAAGAAATTTATAATGCATGGTTAGATAGCGAAAAACACTCTGCTTTTACAGGAACTAATGCCACAATAGAGCGCAAGGTCGGAGGTAAATTTTCTGCGGGCGACGGTTATATTTACGGCGAGAATTTATTGCTTCATATGAATAAACGAATTTATCAGTCCTGGAGAACCACCGATTTCCCGGAAGGTTCCGAGGATTCGCGAGTTGAAATTACTCTTACTGCTGTTGAAAAGGGCACCAAACTTTCTATAGTTCAAACCGACATTCCCGAAGGTGACGGAAAAAAATACAGAAAGGGCTGGAAAGATTATTATTTTGCACCAATGAAAAAATACTTTTCCGAGGAAGAATAAAAACAACACTAAACCCAATCGTTTTTTTTGAATGGGCTTAGTGTTTTCTTTTAATATTTATACTTTAACCACTTTACAACTTCAGGCCAGCTTGGTTTTTTGCCTGTTCTCAATATTCCAACCCGGTAAATTTTACCCGCAAACATAAATATTAGAACCATTGTAACAAGATTGATAACTAACGAACCAAGAATTTCCAACAAGGAAACATCAACAAGCGACATTCTTGCAGGCATTACCATAAGCGAGAAAAACGGAACCAACGATGTTATTTTCCCAATCGGACTTCCGGGATTGCTGACAAGCGAAATTGCAATAAAAAACGGAATCATAATCAGCAGCATAACAGGCCATAAACCTGATTGTGCATCCTGGTCATTGTCAAATATTGCCCCAACAGCCGCAAACAAACCCAAAAACGTTACAAGACCAATTAAAAAATTTAATAGAAAATAAAGTATCTCCCATCCGCCTGTAGATATTGTAAACTCTTCGGGAAGCGCAAACCAGCTGGTTGAAACAACAGCAACAAGCGGCAAAAGCCAAATTGCCATTTGAACTAAACCGGTTATTGCCGTTCCAATTATTTTACCTGACATTAATTCGTTTGAACTAACGGAAGATAAAAGTACTTCTACAATTCTGTTTGTCTTTTCCGCAACGACCGAGCGCATCATCATTGTGCCGAGAAAGAGTAAACTGAAATAAAGCAAAAAAGTCAGGAGAAACGATACAACCATATTGCCGTAACCTTCTTTTTCTATCGCCTTCTGTTTCGAAACTCTAAATGAATTAAAATCCACTCCTTCACGAGCAAACCGTATATCTTCACTCGAAAAATATTTGTTCCCAAAATATACATCGATCAATGCTGTGTTGATTGAGCCTCGTATTTTTTCAAAAAGAGAATTATTGTTCGGGTTTTTTGAATAATATTCAACCTTTTTATCTTTCAGCGCTGACTCCGGAATGTAAATTATGGCAGTTATTTTTTCCGAAATCAAATCCGGTCTTGATTTATTAAGAAATTTATTAAATGTCTCTTTGCTCATAGTTGAATAAGAAATTACAAACTTACCTTTTTTAACAAACGACTTCTCACTAAATTCCTTTTGCAATTCGTTAGTAATCTTTGGCGTTTCGGAAACGATTGATAAAAAAGTATTCCCGTTCCCCGAGTAAGACATAACAAATGTTTGAAGCGCTAATCCACCGAACATAAACACCGGAATAAGAAAAGTCATTAATAAAAATGTTTTCGAAAGGAGTTTTTCTCTAAGCTCTCTTTTCATCACTGCAAAAGTTTTTTGATTAAACATGGCTCAACTCCTTGTGATGTTCTTCTTCGGAGCCGGCAAGTTCTAAGAAGATTTCGTAAAGGGAAATATCGTTTGCGTCAAATTTTTTAATTTTTACTTTATGATCAATTAGCAGTTTTAACAAATTTTGCGTTTGTGAAGCTTCTTTCACACGAATGCCGGTTGAATTACCAAAGTCTTCTATTTTTTCTATATACGGTTGACCATTTAAAAACGAAATGTCGCCCTCGTGAGTAAGACTAACATTTCTTTGTCCGTATTTTGATTTTATTTCTTTAAGCGATCCATTTAAAATTATTTTACCTTCGTCAATCATTGCAATGTAATCACACATCCTTTCGGCATAATCCATTAAGTGCGTTGAGAAAATAATTACCTTGCCTTCATTTTTTTTCTCAATAATTATATTTTTCAGAAGATTCGTATTAATCGGATCAAGTCCGGAAAAGGGTTCGTCGAGTATTATAAAATCCGGGTCGTGCAGTATTGTTGTAATAAACTGAACTTTCTGCTGATTCCCTTTCGATAAATCTTCTATTTTGGATGTTTTCCTATCCAACAGCTCGAATCGCTCTAAGTAATTCTCTGCTCTCTTTACAATTTCCTTTCCCGTTTTACCTTTAAGCTCGGCAAAATACAAAAGGGTTTCCATAACTTTCATTTTTTTATACAGACCTCTTTCTTCGGGTAGATAACCAACATGATCTTTGAATTCCTGTCCGACCTTCGTTCCACGCAAAACAACTTCGCCCGAATCGGGCATGTAAATATTCATCATCATTCTTATTGTTGTTGTTTTACCTGCGCCGTTTCTGCCGATGAGACCAAAAATGGAACCCTCTGGAACTTCAAAGGAAGCATTATCAACGGCTTTTAAACTGCCAAAAGTTTTACTTAGATTTTTTACTTCAAGTGCATACATATAAACCTGCGATTAGTGTATAAATTTTAATGTGTTGCCCAAAAGGTACCGGAATAACTTTATGTTACTCCGGTATTGGGAATATTTGTTTTTTACCAAATTTTTACTCTCACGGAATCTGCGCGCCACATTTTGTCGCCCGACTTAACATTAAACGCTTTGTAAAATGTCGTTAAGTTACTTAACGGTCCATCCACTCTATATCTTGAAGGAGAATGAGGATCTGTTTTTAATCTTAGTTTAGCAAGTTGATCGCGAACATTTGTTTTCCAAACGTTTGCCCATGAAAGATAATACCTTTGCGTGGGAGTAAATCCGTTAATCTTTTTGTTTTCTTTGAATTCATTTGTTTTTTTATAAGCATTGTAAGAAACGGTTAATCCGCCCAAGTCCGCTATGTTTTCTCCTTGAGTTAATTCACCGTTAATATGTTCTTCATCTATCGGAGAATAGGCATTAAATTGATCGATTATTCTCTGCGCACGTTTTTTATATTTTTCTGCATCAGCTTTTGTCCACCAATCTCTTAAATTCCCCTTTTCATCGAACTGTCTTCCCTTGTCATCAAAGCCATGGGTAATTTCATGACCGATAACGGCGCCCATAGCACCGTAATTAGTAGCATCATCCGCATTAACATTATAAAACGGAGGCTGAAGAATAGCGGCCGGAAATACTATCTCATTATTAAGCGGAGAGTAATAAGCATTCACCGTTTGCGGATTCATGTGCCATTCGGTCCTGTCTACTGGTTTGCCTATTTTTGCCAAATCTCGCTTTACATCAAACTCATTCGATCTCATTACATTCTGAACATAGGAATCGTCTTTAATTTCAAGCTTGGAATAATCTTTCCATTTATCGGGATAACCGATTTTAATACCAAATGCTTTTAATTTAATTAGCGCCTGCTGTTTTGTGGAATCGCTCATCCAAGTATTGTTCTCTATACTTTCTTTCATTGATGCAAGTAAAGTTTGAACAATATTATATGCTCTTTTTTTAGCTTCCGGAGGGAAATATTTTTTTACATATAACTGACCAATTGCTTTACCAAGAGCGCGGTTTGTTGCTGAAAGGGTGCGCTTCCATCGAGGTCTCATTTCCTTTGCTCCGCTCAAAAATTTTCCCCAAAAGTCAAAGCTCTCATTTACAAAGTCGGAGCTCAAATATCCTGCAGTTCTTCTAATTAAATTCCATCTTAAATATTGTTTCCAATCTTTTATCGGAACCTCATTAATCATTTTGCTCTCTTCAACAAAAAATTCCGGTTGACCAACATCTATATCGCCAGTTTTATCCCAGCCGACAGTAGAAAAGAAAAGCTTCCAATCGAAATTGGGCGCTAATTTAACCAAGTCGTTCATACCCATTTTATTATAATTTTTCTGAGGATCCCTTCTTTCCACTCTTGTTCTGGAATGTTTAGCAAGTCTTGTTTCAATCTTCATAACCGTATTTGCATGCTTTTTGGCCGCCTCTTTTTTGTCTCCCAAAAGCATAAACATATTTTTCATATGCTGAAGATACTTTTCTCTAACCTGCTTCGATCTCGGATCGTCTTTCACATAATAATCTCTGTCCGGCAAGCCAAGTCCGCCTTGCGAAAGTCCGGCAATCATCATATCGCTGTTTTTTAAATCTGGTGTTGCCCCAAAAGAAAACATTGGCGAAGAAGTATAAATATGCTGATGCGCTATTTCTTTTATTAACGCTTTTTTAGAATTCACATTATTAATTCTTTCAAATTCAGACTTTAGCGGAGATACTCCAAGTTTTTCCGCTTTGGCAGAATCCATTCCGGTTGAATAAAAGTCGCCTACTTTCTGCGCAATACTTCCTTTCGGACCTTTTTCTTTAGCAGCCTTCTCTACAATTCCTTTAACCTGCTTATTGGTATTTTCGTATAAAATTACAAATGCTCCCCAAATACTTTGGTCGGATGGAATTGGATTATTTTTAACCCATTTCCCTACTGAATAATCATAAAAATCCTGCCGTGGACTTACAGTAGAATCTATATCTTCACTTACCATTTTTGTAAACTGTTTTGTTTCCTCCTGCAAACTTTTTTGATTGTTTGAGCAGGAAGTAAAAGCTATACCTGACATAAAAACTCCTAAAATGAGAATAAAACTTAACCTGATTTTTTGTTTCATTTTTAACACCTTATTTAATTTAAATATATTGTGCTTGTTCTTAGACGAAGTCCCTGAATGTTTGTTCCAAAATATTATTATGAACAACGTATAAAAAAGGCGCTAAAAAAAAGCGCCCTGCAAATTTAACTAAAAATACTATATTCTATTTAACTTTTTTGCCTGGAATTACTTTACCACTTTGGTATAAAACCAGTTCGTTCACTTTACCGTTTTTATCTCTCTTAAACACTATCTTTGCTTCAACAACTTTCATATAAAATTTATCCTGAGATTCCGGGAATATTTCAAATTTAGGCTGACCAGTTGCCTGCTCATAAACCTTATTGCTGTCGGCTGTAATAACCATAAAAAACTTAGGCATCAGTTGATATTTTCCGGTGTAGCTCTCTGCTGTTTTTTCATCAATTTTAAATTCCTTTGGAGGCGAAATATTAACGCCTAATTTCTTAAGCATATCATACGCATTGGTATTTCTTGCATTTAACTCAATTGATTTTTTGTAATTTTCTATTGCAAGTTTATTGTTCCCCTTTTTCATATATGCTTCGCCCATACTATCATAGGTATTATAAGATTCCGGGTAACTTTCAATATTCAGCTTAAATATTTCTATCGCTTCATCCAGCTTGCTCTCTTTCATCAATTCATATCCTAAGTTATTTAATTCCTTTTCCGAGAAATCAAACGATTCACCTTCTTCCTTTTTTAGTTGGTGATATGCTTTAACTGCTTCCTGAATTCCGTCTTCATCAATTATTTCAGCTAGCTGGAGCGAGATGGGCTTCTTCGGGTATTTTATTTCTTCGTTTTGTAAAACTTTTGTTATCTTGTTTGCCATTGCAAGAAGTTGAGCGGTACCATTATTGTTAAACAGCAAAACAAGGCTGCTATCGCTTACAATCCTAAATATTAGTGTGTTAAAGCCATTTATTCCGCCTGTGTGCCAGACAATATCCAAGCTATCGCCATTTGTGTCAATCGGCGCTTTGGCTATAAACCAGCCGAATCCGTATTTAGCCATATTTGGCGTAAACATTTCCTTTTTGCTTTCTGCAGATAAAATTTTATTTGTATAAAGAGCTCTGTCCCATTTATACATATCTTCAACTGTTGAAAACATATTCCCGGCTCCCATTGCATTTGGCATATAAATGTATGGATCCAACATGTATTTGTTAATAAATTTTAAGTAACCTGAAGCTTTTTTTGCAATTGGAATCTCCTCTTCTTCCGCTCCCGAATTTTCCATTCCTACAGGGACTAAAATTCTCTCCTTAAGAACTTCACCAAAGGATTTGTGCGTAACTTTCTCAATAATTGCGGCGAGCAAATAATAACCGGTGTTGTTATAAGCAAAACTTGTTCCGGGTTCAAATTCCAAATCTCCGCTTTGGAAATGTTTAATAAAGTATTCTTCAGTATAATGGTTTCTAATAGAATCGTTCCACATGTGCGGAATGTTGGTATACGATTTAATTCCTGAAGTGTGGTTCAACAGCTCGCGGATTGTTACTTTATCACCGGTATCTTTGCGGTAGTCGGGAAGATAATCCGTTATTTTCCCATCCAGTTTAATTTTGCCTTCTTCAAAAAGCTGCATAATTAATGCTGCCGTGAACTGCTTTGTTATTGAGCCGATACGAAATTTTACATCGGGTTTGTTGGGTATATTCCACTCGATATTTGCAAGCCCATATCCTTTCTCGAATATGATTTTCCCTTTTTCAGCAACCAGCGCAGTTCCGTTGAAAAGTTTGTAATCATAATATCGTGACAGCAAATCGTCAATTTGTTCTTGCTTGCTCTGTGCAAACAGCAAAGATTGTAATAAAACAAGAATTGTAATTGTGAGCGCAGTTGAGTTTTTCATTTTCCCTCTATATAATTATTTATAATTTAATTTGCTTTCTTGATTTGGGATATTGTTTTTCAGAAAAAGAATAGATTTACAATATAAGCATAATCCAACTTCAAAAATCTGTGATTCCTTAACCGTGTTTAAACTCCAGTAATATTGAGATTCTTTTTTGCACTTTGGACAAAGAAACAATTTATTCTCTAATTTTTTCTTTTGGAGCTTCATTTCAATTCTTTTTATTGATGATACACATAAATTACAATTTTATTCAAAAAAGGCAGAAAGAAAAGATTAGTCCGGGTTTGATAATTTGCAAGCCGTAATGTTGTAAAGCGAAAAGCCCTGCGTTTGTAACTCTCTTTAATTCAAAGGAATAAAAAATGCCGAACAAAAATGGAACAATAAATCCTTCCACATAATTTCACCAACACACAATTAAAAACCATTTCACAAAGTCGCACAAAGAACCACTAAGTTTCACAAAGAAAAACCAATGCTGTTTCGATTGTTTAATTTTTCTAATTATGGATTGTTCGTTTTTAACTACTTTTAACTTTAGGCACTATACAAAGATGGAACACGAATTACACTGACGCAACAGATTCCCACAGATAATATTTTAAAAAAAACAGCCTTAAATTTTAATAAAGGTTTTTTCATTTCGTGTTTGCGGTTAAAGAAAAGGGCGCTGGTAAACAAAATTTACACGGGTATTTTTAAAATATTTAGAACAATTTCACAAAGTCGCACAAAGAACCTCAAAGTTTCACAAAGAAAAACCAATGTAAATTCTAAATTACTTTTTACTTCTTTTTTCTTAACCAAGATTTTTTTAGGTTAGGCATATAATACTGATAGTTTAACTTACATTTTCATAATTCAAAACCACAACTGTATGGATGCACTTGATATTAAAGCAATAGAAATTCTTAATTTCTCAATAAACTCTGTAAAGCCCGGTGTTTTTATAAAAAATAACGTCTCACTAACTAACAATATTCTAACTATTAAAAATCACAAATATGACATTTCCAAATTCGACCATATTTATGTAATCGGAGCGGGAAAAGCTTCGGCGTTTATGGCAAAAGAGATGGAAAAAATTTTAGGCGGGCGGATTACGGATGGAATTGTAATTACAAAATACAGTCATACTGCAGATTGTTCAAAAATAAAAATTCTTGAAGCAGGTCACCCTGTGGTTGATGAGAACAGCCTTTCCGCTACAGAGGAATTATTACTCTTACTAAACAAAACCGGTAAATACGATTTGGTAATTGTACTTATCTCCGGCGGCGGTTCATCCTTAATGGAGGCTTTACCTAAAAGTATTTCGCTTAACGATTTACAAACGATAAATGAATCACTCTTAAAATGCGGTGCGTCAATAGAAGAAATAAATTCTGTTAGAAAAAATTTGTCTTTGGTAAAAGGAGGTAAATTAACAAGCGCCATTTATCCCTCAAACGGAGTTGGGCTTATCATTTCCGATATAATCAACGACCCGATAAAAGATATAGCGTCCGGGCCAACGGTACCGCAAAATATAAATTCAAACGACGCTATGAACATTATAAAAAAATATAACATACAAAACGAACTCCCTAAAACAGTTATTGAGTTTTTAAAAAGCAAGCTTATGGAAACTTCCTCAAACGAAAAAACAACTTCCCCGATAGCATCAACAAGAATAACCAATATAATTATAGGCAACAATAAAATTGCTCTTGCAAATGCTATTGAAACCGCCAGGGAATCAGGTTTTAATACTTATTTGCTTAGCGACAAAATGCAGGGTGAAGCCAAAACTGTGGGGAAAGAAATTGCGGCAATCATTAAAAAAATAATTTATGAAAATAAACCAATCCGCAAGCCTGCATGTTTATTGTTTGGCGGAGAGACAACAGTAAAGCTTACCGGGACCGGGTTAGGAGGAAGAAATCAAGAACTTGTGCTGGCGGCATTGTTGGAATTACAAAACGTAAAAGCCGAATTTTCCTTTTTAAGCTGCGGGACTGATGGAACGGACGGACCAACCGATGCTGCGGGAGCATTGATAAATAATCATTCATGGAAATTAGCCGAGCAGCTTGGATTAAATCCGGAGGAATTTCTTATCAATAATGATTCGTATAATTTTTTTAATAGAATAAACGGATTGATAAAAACGGGTCCGACCGGTACAAACGTAATGGATATTGGAATTGCTCTAATAAACCAGAGATTTTTGAATTGAGAGTTTTTCTAAGCAACTCAAAATTTTCTTTTGGGGAGAGAAAAGCTAAATATACTTCCTTTACCAAGTTCACTTACCACTCTAATTTTACCGTTATTTTTATCTAAAAATTCCTTAACCAAAATCAATCCCAGTCCTGTACCTTTTTCTTTATCTGTTCCCGGAGTAGAATGCTGAACATCAATTTTAAATAGATTTGCTAAATCTTCCTTACTAATTCCAACGCCATCGTCCTCTACGGAAACAATAATACTTTTATTATGAGAACTTGAAGTGATTTTTATTTTTCCGCCGTTATTAGTAAATTTAATTGCATTTGTTATCAGATTTCTAATTATCATAGATACCATAGATTCATCAGCATAAGCCGTTAAACCTTTTTCTAAAAAGGTATCTATTTTTATGTTTTTTTCCTCTGCAACCCCGCCCAATAATTTTACCGTGTTCTTTATTAAATAATTGGGATCTATTATTTCTTTATTAATTTCTATTCTTCCCGCCTGCAGTCTTGCCCATTGAAGTAAATTATCAAGTAATTTAAAAGAATTATTTGCCGAATTTTTAATACTTCCGAGATATTGTTTCTTCTCATCAATACTTAATTCATCAAACTCATCAATTAATAAATTCGTGTATCCCAAAATGGAATTAAACGGCTGGCGCAAATCGTGCCCGATAATAGAAAAGAACTTATCCTTTGATGCATTTAGTTCTCTTAATTTATCATTCATTATTTTTCTATGAATATTCGAAAGATATAAAACAATAATTAATGCAATTAAAAGCAACGCTCCAATTACTATTAAAGCAATTAACGCTTTTTGTCTACTAATTATTTTTCTGTTCAACTCATTGTTTTTACGTGCCAATTCATGATTTTTTTTCTCCAGTTCCTTTTGAAAAAGATTTAAATAACTGCTGGTTTTGCCGCTGTTTAATTTATTAGCCAAACTATCCTGAAGTTCGGAATAAGCCAACAAATACTTAAAAGCATTCTTATAATCGCCCTTTGCTTTATACAGCTTTAATAACGAGGAAAGTATTACTTTAGCCTGTTCGACTGATTTTATATTTCTTGCAATTGTTAAGCCTTTGGACAGATACTTTTCTGATTTATCATATTCTTTTAATTCTCTATAAATAGCTCCGATATTATTTAATGAATATGCAATCCCGTAACGGTCGTTTATCTCTTCTCTTATTTTTAAAGCTTTCTTATAATAGTTTAAGGCTTTATCTAATTTATTTTCGGCATAATAGGTTATTCCAATATTATTTAGTTGAAGCGCAATTCCCAATTTGCTTTTTTGTTTCTCATCTAGAACTAACGCATTTTTATAATACTGTCGCGCTTTACCGTAATCTTCAAGCGCCCAATAGTTATTACCCAAGTTAGATAGAGATTTTCCAATTAAAACGGAGTCCTTTAAGCTTTTGTTTATTTCCAAACTTTTTAAGTTAAACCGAATTGATTGATCAATTTTTCCAAGATTTGAATACACTATTCCCAAATCATGATAAATATTAGAGATTCCCCGTCTATCTTTCAAAGAGTCTCTGATTTGAAGCGATTTATGTAAATATTCAAAAGCCTCATCAAAATTTCCTCTAATAATATTATTCACACCCAAACTGTTAAGCGCGTCGCCTATTCCCTTTGCATAGCTTAATTGTTTTGCAAGTTTATAAGCTCGTTTGCTTAATTCAAGACTTTTCGGGGGATTTGTTCTCCAATATTTTTTTGAAATCTTGTTTAATAAATCAACTTTTTGAGAATCTTTTAAATTGGAAAGTCTCATTTCTAAACTATCGGTTATAGCCTGAAAAGGAACAAGTATGCGAAGAAGTAAAACTAAATATAAAGTGGAAGCAAGCAATTTAATAACTAAATTCAGTTAACAATGTTGGAGAGCTCATATTTATGAAAAAGCGCAATACATATAAGAACTTTCTCCCTTCAAATTCAAAAGTAGCAAAAAAAAATATATAAGCAAAGAGATGCCATCAGAATCTTTTAATTTATTAATTGCATATAAAACTAAACCGAACGAACTGCGCTGATAAAGTTAAAGAGTTTAGATTTATCAAGTTTTCCATTGCTTCTAACCCCCGAACAAACATCCACACCGGAGGGTTTAACAAACTTAATTGCAGATTTAACATTCTCCGGATTTAGTCCTCCGGCAAGATAAACCGGTATGTTTACGGCTTTAACTATTTCTCTACTAATTTCCCAGTTGTGCGTTCTTCCGGTCCCGCCAAGTTCTTTTGTTAGAAGATCGGGTCTTCCGGAATCGAGAAGAATAGCCTCAACTTTATTCTCCAGTTTTCCGGCTTCGTTAAGCGAGGTTTCGTCAATTACATGAAGAACCTGAACAATTGTAACTTCTGGTAACTCTCTTTTTAATTCTTCGTAAGTTCCGTTTTGTAAAGTATCGACCAATTGAATAGTGTTTGTACTGCACCTTTGCTGCTGTTTAATAATATCTTCAACGTTTCTCAGGCTAGTTAACAAAAAGGTTTTCATCGTTCTCGGAACTGACGAAGCAATTTCCAAAATTAATTTTTCGGGGATAACGCCCGGACCGCTCGGCATTTTTGAAACGAGTCCAATTGCCGATGCGCCAAGCGAAGCTGCAAGTGCCGCTTCTTGCTTACTGCCGATACAACAAATTTTAATAAACATTTTTAACATCCCGGAATATTGTTCTAAATCTATTAGACAAATATAAAAGATTATGTGCAAGTTTTGTTTTAAGAAGTGTTCTGATTTTTCTTGAATTTATTGGGACGGCTTAATAAAGAAAGTGCCTGCAAATTATGCAGGATGCAGGCACTTAAACAAAAACATATTATTTACCAAGGCTCTTATACATAAACCACCAATCAAAGCTGTCTTTTTTGCCTCGTCTTTTTTGTGCCGTAGCTTCATCGCCGGCAGGAGGAATGATAACTTTATTGCCAATTAATTCGTTGTTCGGCCAGTTTTCCGGCATTGCAACCTTTTTGCTATCAGAAATTTGTAATGCTTTTAGTGCACGCAAAACTTCATCCACTTGTCTTCCTACTTCTTGCGGATAATAAATCATTAAGCGCATCATACCTTTGGGATCAACAACAAATACCGCCCTGACTGTGTTTGTACCTTTACCAGGGTGAACCATACCAAGCTTTTCTGCAACTTTTCCCATATCATCGGCAATTATTGGAAAAGGAATTTTTACGTTTAATTTTTCTTTTATCCATTCTGTCCATTTAATGTGAGAAAAAACTTGATCGATTGACAAACCGAGTAATTCTGCATTTAATTTTTTAAATGCATTGTTGCGTTTAGCAAAAGCTACAAACTCCGTTGTACAAACCGGAGTAAAATCTGCCGGGTGACTAAACAGCACCAGCCATTTTCCTTTATAGTCATCAGGTAATTTTTTGGGACCGTGTGTAGTATTTACTTTCATTTCGGGCATTTTTTCTCCCAACAAAGGGATGCCGCTGTTCCTTTCTTCACTCATGGTGTTCCTCCTTTTTTATATGAAATATATGCTAAAGCCTTTATATAAAAATATAGATTCTTTTTAAATTTTACTAAAGTTAAAAGTTCAACAATTTAAATTCTTTTTGCGATAAAGAAAACAGCTTAACATCAACCATGTTGCCCTTAATCATTAAATCCCCTCTAACAGTTTTAGCAAAATTCATTCCGCTCTTTAACAGAACCTTTGCCGACTGTTCGTTTTCTACTATGCAATGCGCAATTATGTAATTTAAGTCCATTACTTCAAAACCGTATGCCAAAACCTTTTTAAGCGCTTCGGTCATTATTCCCCTATTCCAATAACTTTGAGAGAGTGTGTAGCCGACCTCACAACCAAAGTCTTCCGGGAAAAATTTTGTAAAACCAATCGTACCTATTATTTTTTTTTCTTCTTTTAGTTCTATACCCCACGGCGCAGGTCTGTGCTTTATATACATTTCAACTACAATATTTAAAAACTCCAGCGTCTCCGTTTTTGATCTATGTGCTTCCCATTGCACGTATTTTGTGATTTCCGGATTGCTTGCATATTCGCTAATATCGTTAAGATCATCATATGTAAACTTTCGCAGAATTAGTCGCTCCGTCTCAAGTACAGGCCATTTAAATTGAAATGTTTCGCTTTTGCTCATTTTTCTTAATTCTTTTAATTAAAAAATATTTTTTTGTGTTAAATTATACATTTAATTTTTTATTATCTTGATATAGATCAAAATTTAACAGGGGAATAAATGATTAGTAAAGATTTATTAGATATTTTATGCTGTCCAGAATCAAAAGCTGATTTGGTGCTTGACGGTAATTTTTTAGTTTCGGTTGATAAAAACACCCGAAGACGATATAGAATTGAAGATGATATTCCGATAATGCTTATTGAAGAATCGGAACAGCTTGATATGGAAACCTGGAAAGAAATTATGAAAAAACACGGGAAGGACGTCGAGTAAGTTGGTTTGACTTCAGCTTAAAACAAAAAAAGAGTTTCCGAATAAACCACAACACCATATCATTAAGGCTTGAGCATTTATAATTCAAAATTTTACTCTCTGAAACTCATTTGGTTTTCACAATGATTCAGAGCTTAATTTAAGTCTTTTAAAAAAATCAATTGTCCGGCTGCGTTAGGATGCTTTCCGGTTGTTTTACAGCAAACGAATAGTCTGCGCTACAAAAAACCGCTTCCGAGACGTTGATTTTTATATTTGGTTTTTGGAATTTGTTCGCTTCGCTTCTTATCTTTCAGTATCGTTTCATTCAAATATTAACAAATAATGATTATCAAAACGGATCAAGAGCAAATTCAATCTTATTTATCCGATGCTGCTAATTATCAAGGATTTTGCTCTACGGTTTATTTCCCGGAAAACGAAGAGGATATAAGCAATATTGTTATCGAAGCAAACAATAACAATACTCCAATAACTGTTTCCGGAAACGGAACAGGGCTTACCGGCGCACGGGTTCCCGAAGGCGGGATTGTAATATCGACCGAGAAATTAAATAGTATTATTGAAATCAATCCGTTAGAAAAATATGCAGTTGTTCAGCCCGGCGTAATAATGAAAGAGTTCAAAGAAATTGCCGAAAAGAAAAAGATGTTTTATCCGCCGGATCCGACCGAACAAAATTGCTTTATCGGTGCAACTGTTGCAACCAATGCTTCGGGTGCAAAAACCTTTAAATACGGTCCAACCCGAGATTTTGTTTTGGCTATAAAAGTTATTCTGCCTAATGGTGAAACAGTTAAGCTGGAAAGGGGCAGACAAAAAGTTGAAGATTACCAATTAAATTTAGTTGCGGAAAGCGGGAAAAAAATCAGCTGTTTAATCCCCGATTTCAAAATGCCGAAAACAAAACATGCTGCAGGATATTTTTGTATGCAAAACATGGATGCAGTCGATCTTTTTATCGGCTCAGAGGGAACACTGGGAATTATTACGGAAATAAAATTGAAGCTTCTGGAAAAACCGCAAAATATTCTTTCAAGCGTTATCTTTTTCGACAAAGAAATTGATGCTTTAAATTTTATTAAAGAAGCTCGTGAAACAAGCTATAAATCAAGACGAAATAGTATTTTGAACGATATTGATGCCTTAGCTCTTGAGTTTTTTGATTCCAATTCTTTAAGTTTTCTTAAAGATGACTATCCTCAAATTCCAGACAATGTGGAAGCTGCAGTTTGGTTTGAACAAGAATATGAAGAAACAGCCTATGACTCTGTATTGAACAAATGGATTGTCTTAATAAACAAACATAAAGGAAACGAAAACACGGCTTGGTTTGCAGCAATGGATTCGGAAAGAGAAAAATTTAAAGAGTTTCGCCATGCCGTTTCATGGAAAGTAAGCGAGTATATTGCCCAAAAAAATCTTATGAAGGTCGGCACAGATACAGCTGTTCCGGACAATGTTTTTATTAAGTTTTATTACTATGCAAAAGAGCTTGCACAGAAAAGTAAAATTGAGTTTGTTGCATATGGTCACTTCGGAAACTCTCACTTACACCTTAATTTATTACCCAAAGACAATAACGAGTATAAACAGGCCAAGGATATTTACGGACTTATCTTAGAAAAAGCCGTAAGT
Source organism: uncultured bacterium (assembly GCA_965554225.1). Taxonomy (GTDB): domain Bacteria; phylum Bacteroidota; class Ignavibacteria; order Ignavibacteriales; family Melioribacteraceae; genus BMS3ABIN04. Next base: position 15,046 of record CBEVZC010000038.1, read on the forward strand.
TTAGACGGAACTATTTCCGCCGAGCACGGTATAGGTAAATTAAAAAGGGATTATCTCTTAAAAATGTATGGTGAAAAAAATATTATTAAAATGGCCCGGCTAAAAAAATGTTTAGACCCGAATTTAATTCTGGGCGTGGGAAATATTTTTGATATTAAATATTGTAATTTCGTTTAAGCTTGTTGCTTTTTCTAAAACATCCTTTAATATCATGCGTAAAAAATACAGAGAAAAGAATAAAATTATTAATCCGAAATGAACAAACTATCAAATATAAAACTCTTTCTAACAGCAATATGTATCTCATCAATTTTGCTGTTTACCGGACAGACGTCTGCTCAGCAAATTAACAGTCTTAAAAACCAATACAGATTAGCAAAGGCTTACGAACAAGCAGGTGAACTTCAAAGCGCGCTTAACATTTACAAAAAACTGTATTCCGCTGACTCGAGAAATATAAACTACTTTCTGGCATTGAACAACATCTATTTAAAAATTAAAGATTACAACGGTTCTACCGAGCTTATTCGCAGCAGAATGCGTAAACGCCCTAAAGACATAACGCTATACGCACTTTTAGGAAGTACATATTACATTTCCAACAGAGAAAATGCCGCCGACAGCATTTGGGACGCAGGATTAAAAATAAATCCGTCAAACTCCACAAGTTACAGGCTTATTGCAAATGCCGCAATTGAAAACAGAGCTTTCGACAAAGCAATTGAAATATTGAATAAAGGAAAGCAGGTTGCAAAGAATTCATTAATTTTTTCTTACGACCTTGCACAGCTTTACTCTGCCACAATGCGCTTTGAAAAAGCGGCAAAAGAGTACTGTCTAATTCTTGCTAAGCAGCCGACCCAAGCTGAAAACATCAAAAGAAAGATTGCAAACATCTACAAAGAGACGTCCGTAAAGACAAAAATAATTGAGACCGTAAAAGAATATTATTCCGATTCTTCCAAACCGGTCTTTATAGACTTACTGAGCTATTTGTATGAATTGGATAACCGGTATGAAGACGCTTTAAAATTAAAGATTAAACTGGATGAGCAAACCGGAAAAAACGGGTCACAAATATTTAATTTCGCACAAAACGCTTTAAGGGAAAAACATACCGACGCTGCATCGCAAGCATTTAAATACATTATTGAAAACTTACCTAACTCAGCTTTTGTCTCAAGAGCAAAAATCGGGTTCGCTCACGCTTTGGAAATTTCCTTAGATGAAAAATATAGGAAAGAACTTCCGGAATGGAAAAAGTATTATGCCCCGTTTATTATCGAGCCGGCCGAATATCTAAATGTTATTAAGGCATACCAACAAATTGTAAATTACTACAGCAAAAGCGAAATTGCAAACAAAGCCTTATTTAGAATGGGAATGGTCTTTTATAAAAGACTAAACAATCTGCGCTCTGCCGACAGTTTGTTTTCTTTAGTTATAACCAACTCTACTTTTTCAGATATAGCAGCAAAAGCTAATTTTCAGAAAGGTAAAATCGCTGTTTTAAATAGCGACTTGAATACTGCTTCCATTTATTTTTCTAATGTGCTACAAAACAAAAGGTCTTCTTCAAGTATAAAAAGCAGTGCAAATTTTATGCTTGCAAAATTGAGATTTTGGAACTATGATTATATAGGAGCTTCTAAAAATTTAAATACAATAGTCGATAATTTAAAAGATGATAACACAAATGATGCAATTCAATTGAATTTGCTGATAAGTACATTAAAAAATGATTCAACCAATTTAAATATGTTTGCAAAAGCCGACTTATTAACAGAGCAAAACAAGTTTGCATTAGCGGCAAATATTTACAAAAAACTTTCGGAAAACAAAAATATTTTTTTTCTTAAAGACTTTGCTGCTCTTAAGTACGCCCAGTTGCTGATAGCTCTTAATTATTACCCGGCTGCTGTGTCCTTGCTCACAAAATTAACTTCGGAAGAAAAATTTAACTTGTATTCCGACAAATTTTTATACTTATTAGGTAATACATATTTTTATGGGTTAGGTGAGAATAATAAGGCAATTAATACTTTTCATAATTTGCTTGAAAAATTCCCAAACTCCTTATATTTTGACAAAGCAAGACAAATGATTAATTTAATAAAAAATAAAACGAGCAATTCTATATGATTGAATCAGAAGACCAAAAACACGTAAAATGTTCCTTCTGCGGAAGAGACGGGAGCGAAGTTACCAGCATGGTAGCCGGACCCGATGTTTATATTTGCGATATTTGTATTAAAACAAGCGTTGAAATATTAAAAAATAATCTCGCAGCTTATAATACCAAAGAAGCATACAAAGGGAAGCTTACACCGGAGATGATTCACAAAAGTTTAAGCGAGTATGTGGTTGGACAAGAAAGAGCAAAAAAAGTATTATCCGTAGCTGTTTATAACCACTATAAAAGAATTAATTCCAATTCTTCTTTCTTCGATTTGGACGAAGTGGAAATTGACAAAAGTAATATTCTTTTAATTGGACCAACCGGCGTAGGCAAAACTTTAATTGCACAAACTCTCGCAAAAATACTTGACGTTCCTTTTGCAATAGCTGACGCAACAACATTAACCGAAGCCGGCTATGTTGGCGACGATGTTGAAACCGTTTTAGTACGCCTGCTGCAGGCAGCCGACTATAATCTTGAAAAAGCCCAGAAAGGAATTATTTATATTGATGAGATAGATAAGATTTCCAGAAAAAGCGAAAGCACTTCAATTACCAGAGACGTTTCAGGCGAAGGCGTACAACAGGCTTTACTAAAAATTTTAGAAGGAACCGTTGCCGGAGTTCCTCCGAGAGGAGGGCGAAAACATCCCGAGCAAAGTTTAATAAATATTAACACCAAAAATATTCTGTTTGTTCTTGGCGGAGCGTTTGACGGTGTTGAACCTATAATTGCTTCAAGAATAAACAAGAATACAATGGGTTTTGTTTCAGACGACAACAGCAAAGCGATTGACGACAAAAAATTGCTTGAAAAAATTCAACCGGAGGATTTATTAAGGTTTGGTTTAATTCCTGAACTTATCGGAAGAATTCCAATTATTGCCCCCCTTCATTCGCTTGATGAAGCGGCGTTGTTAAAAATATTATCCGAACCTAAAAACGCAATCATTAAACAATATAAAAAATTGTTTATGATGGAAGGTGTGGAGTTAGAGTTTGATGATAAAGCATTAAAAGAAATAATCAGACTGGCGATTGAACGCAAAACGGGAGCCAGAGCACTCCGCTCAATTGTGGAAAACACCTTGTTGGATATTATGTATGATCTTCCGAACATGGAAAATGTTGACAAATGCTTAATTACGCGTGATACTGTTTTAAAAGGCAAAAAACCCATTTATTTAGAATCCGATAGAAAATCCGCATAGACATCACAGAAGTATTTCAAAAGGCTTATTGAAAGATTTTTTCAATAAGCCTTTTTTATATCTTAACTTTTTCTAATTTACAATGTATAAAAGAAAGCTTTGTTTACTTATTTAACTATTTTTAAATATCAAGATTTTTTGATTTTAAATGTGTTCGGAGAAATTAATGTTTTCAACTGTCCGTTACTTTATCAAAACAAGCATATTTTTTTTAATTGTAGGTATTCTCACCGGACTTTATCTAATGTCGGCGAAATATTTTGGTCTTCCCGGTTATAGTTCCGAGACTATTTCAGCACATACACATTTGATTTTAGTCGGATCTGTAATGATGATGATTATGGGAGTTGCGTTATGGTTTTTTCCGAGAGCGGAGAAAACAGATAAAAAGTATAATCCAGACCTTATCCGCTTTGTCTTCTGGCTAATGGCATTATCAACAGCTTTAAGATTTGTATTCCAGATGTTGTACGGCTTCTTGTTTTCAGAGTGGATTACATACGCTATAACGTGTATGTCGGTATTTCAAATAATTTCAATAGTTCTTTTTTTCTATTCGGTTTGGGGAAGAATAAGACCCGTTGGAAGTCATATTAGAGAAAAGAAAGGGGAGAAATTCTAAAAATCTAAATAAACTTTTTATAAAAAACCCGAGGGGTAAGCTTTGAATCTTAAAAAGGAAAACAACAACAATCAACTATCTATATATAAACTGATAAATGAAATCGAGAATCAATCATCTTCCATTGTAAGTAAGCAGATTTTAAAGAAAGAAAACGGAAATATTACCCTTTTCGCCTTCGGAGAAAACGAAGAGCTTACTAAACACACCTCTCCTTATGAAGCGTTCGTTCAAATTATTGAAGGAGAGATGCTAATAGAAATTGGCGAGGGAAAATTTAATTTACAATCCGGTGATGTTATCTTAATGCCCGCAGATATTCCGCACGGACTAAAGGCTCTTACAAACGTAAAAATGTTGTTAACAATGATTAAATAGCGGCAACAACTTTGAGTAATTGAGTGTTTAGCAAATACATTAAAATTAGATTAATGAAAAAATTATTATTATATATTTTCCTGTTCTCATCCGTATTGTTTGGGCAATCTAAGCTATTAATTTATATGGATTTATCTCAGACAGATCATCTTAAAGCATATGGTGTAACTTTTAATGCTTTGGAAAAAGGAATTAAAGCGGATTGGCTGCTGAATTACCGCGGCGGTTCGTTTATGCTCGATTATTCCGAGAAACTTGCATTGACATGCAGAATTAAAGGAGTTGCTTTTGAAAAACTGAGTGCACAGCAAGCTGTTGATATTTATTCGTATGTTCAAAGCGATGAACAAAATATGGATGTAGTAAGATTAGAAAAAGCGCCTAAAATTGCAGTCTATGTTCCGCCCGGATTTCAACCTTGGGACGATGCGGTTACTCTTGTATTGGAATATGCAGAAGTACCCTACGACAAGGTTTGGGTAGACGAAATTTTAAAAGGTGATCTAAAAAAATACGACTGGCTTCATTTACATCATGAAGATTTTACAGGTCAATACGGAAAATTTTATGCGGCTTTTCGCGGAGCGCCCTGGTATCAGCAAATGCAAACAACATACGAAAACGAAGCAAAAAAACTTGGATTTAAAAAAGTTTCCAAAATGGAAAAGGCGGTAGTACTTACAATTAAAAAATTTATTGGTCAAGGCGGCTTTTTGTTTGCAATGTGTTCGGCTACTGATTCGTACGATATTGCTCTGGCTGCTCAAAATACAGACATAGTAGATAAAATGTTTGACGGAGACGCACCTGATCCCGATGCTCAAAAAAAGTTGGATTTTTCGCAAACATTAGCTTTCACAAATTTCAAGCTTGAAATGAATCCGATGGTTTATGAGTTCAGTAATATCGATATTCAGCCGAGCGAGATTGGTCCTGAAAAAAATGATTATTTTACCTTGTTCGATTTTTCCGCTAAGTTCGATCCGGTTCCAACAATGCTGACACAAGATCACGTAAACGTAATTCACGGATTTATGGGTCAGACAACAATGTTTAGGAAAAGTTTAATCAAAAAATCCGTTGTAATAATGGGAGAGCGGGCAGGAACTGATCAGGTAAAATATATTCACGGTAATTACGGCAGAGGAACTTTTACATTTTATGGCGGGCACGATCCCGAAGACTACCGCCATGCAGTTAATGATCCGCCAACGGATTTAAGTCTGCACAAAAATTCACCAGGTTACCGGTTAATATTAAACAACATTCTTTTCCCCGCCGCCAAAAAGAAAAAGCAGAAAACATAGTAAATGAAAATAAAAAAATACGATTTTTGAATGCGTTTTGTTTGTAAAAACTTTATTTTACTCATTAATTATCTTTTATACTTTGAGACATCATGAAATCAATCAGAATTAAAAACAGAATAGAAAAGTTAGACGTTGGCAAAATAGTTTGTGTCGGCAGGAATTATGTAGCACATGCTGAAGAGTTGGGCAATGAGGTTCCAGCTTTTCCCTTAATATTTTTAAAACCCGCATCGGTTTTAATTCAATCGGGAGAAAATATTATTTATCCTGATTATTCCAACGAAATGCACCACGAAGTAGAGTTGGTTTTGTTAATTGGTGAGACCGTTAAAAATGCTGATAATGAAAAAGCCGAGGGAGCAATAATTGGTTATGCCGTCGGTTTAGATATGACTCTCCGGGATATTCAATCGGAGTTGAAAAAGAAGGGACATCCGTGGACGTTAGCTAAAGTGTTCGATACGTCCGCCGTTATTTCGGATTTCATTTTAAAAGAAGATTATAAACTTAGTGGAAACGAACATATTTCTTTAAAAGTCAATGGTGAATCGAGACAAAATTCTTCTTTGGCAAACATGATATTTTCTTCTGTAGAAATTGTTAAGTATCTTTCTTCTAAAATGACTTTGGAAAAAGGCGATTTAATTTATACCGGAACACCTGCTGGAGTAGGAAAAGTTATTCGCGGCGATAAGATTACTGCGGAAATTGAAAATATTGCACATCTTATGACCATGGTTTCCTAAACTTAAAAATACTGCGTGTCCGATTTGCGACAAAAATCATTATATTTAATCATTAACTTTATTATGTATTATAGTAAACCAAAAGGAACATAAAATGTATAAATCAAAAATTCTTTTAATGCTGTTAATTCTTTCCGTTACTGCTTTTGTCAGTTGTGCACAACAAAAATCTGCAACTCAAAAACAAAAAACAACCATGACCGTCTCCGAATTACGAGAAGTAATGAAAACCGATTCCAACTTGTTAATTCTTGATGTTCGCACGGCCCCTGAGTTAACAGGTCCTCTTGGACAAATAGATGGTGTAATAAATATTCCCGTACAGGTTTTGGAACAGCGAATACATGAGTTAGATAAATATAAAAATAAAAACATTGCCGTTATTTGCCGCTCTGGAAATCGCTCGGGTATTGCAACGCCAATCTTGATTGAACACGGATTTAAAGCCGTAAATGTATTGGGTGGAATGAGGGCATACAATAAACTAAAATAATTAAGCAACTTATCACACAGAGCAAGTTAACCGATGGGTTTAATAGACTTATCTATAAAAACATTTTTTTGAAATAGTAAAAGTATTTGGCTACTCGCTTAAAAGTTGTTTTTTATACAACTCAATGTTTTTTAATTCCTCTTCCTTTAATTTTGGATATTTTAGGGGAAGACTCTCAAGTGTTCTATTTATTACTTCAGATAAAACTAGTCTGGTAAACCATTTTTTATCAGCAGGAACTACATACCAGGGCGAATTTCTTGTGCTCGTTTTCGCTATTGCTTCTTCATAACACTTTTGATATTCGTCCCAATATCCTCTTTCTTTTAAATCGGCAGCAGAAAATTTCCAGTTTTTAGCAGGGTTTTCCAATCGTTCTAAAAACCTTTTTTTCTGTTCTTCTTTAGAAACATGAAGAAAAAACTTTAAAGTCACTATTCCGTTTTCGTAAATGTACTTTTCAAAATCTCTTATTTGTCTGTAACGTTTTTTCCAAATATCCTTTGTAATAAATTCCTCTGGTATTCTTTGATATTTAATAAGGTTATGAAGCTTTACAACCAGAACCTCTTCATAATACGACCTGTTAAATATTCCTATTCTTCCTCTTTCCGGCAATGCCTTTGTGGTTCTCCACAAATAATCATGATCCAGCTCTTCTTTAGACGGCTGCTTAAAACTAAAGACTTGAGTACCCTGTGGATTTACTCCGCTCATAACATGCTTAATAGCGCTGTCTTTTCCGGCTGCGTCCATTGCTTGCAAAATAATTAATATTCCGTATTTATTATGTGCATAAAGCTTATCCTGTAATTCCGCCATTTTCCTTTTATGTTTTTCTAATAATTTTAAAGCTTCTTTTTTTGAGCTTATCTCTCCCTTAACAGCGGTTTTATAGTTTGCAAGTCTAAAATCTTTACCACTTGTAACTTTAAATTTTGATAAATCCATTTAACCATCCTAAATTTATTTTTAACAACAACATGCCTTCATTTTAGTATATCAATATAACATTCCTTCGAAAAAATATCTCACAAAAAGGAAAAAACACTTAACCAAAAATTATCATTTATCTAGAATTTAGATTGAAAAACTCACGTTGTTGTTTTCTAATTATAGACTAAAATCACATTTTTATTAAAAATATTTATTACCACTAAATTGGCCCAAAATTTGTTCGATAATACAACAAAACAAAATAAATCTTGATATGGAAAGTTTAACATTAGAAACATTTATACGCGCAGCTGAGGATTTGGAACTTAGCCAATATAAAGTACTGGCATATTTAAAAAAATATACAGATGCTTTACATGCAAACAAACTATATCCCGCTTTTACTGATCTAATTGATCTTGGAAACGAACTGCATTACTTAATGGACCAGCTGACCAATTATGATAAAAGTTTCGTGCTAAACCAAAAAAGCTTAGGAATTGAGCAAAATCTTAACTTTTTTGAAGAACCCGATCAAAACACTAATGATATAAATCTGGTTTTTAAGTTTATTAATTGGGCAATGCCAACAATTGAAGAAGCTATTGATGAGGGAATTGCAATTTATGATTTTGTTAATGAGAACATTTCAATAGACCATGTTGGGATTTTACCGCTGTATAGAAACGAGGGCTACTATTTTATTCCCGATAATCAATCCGAAGCTACACATGTGTATCATTTTGATATGTCTCTCTTTTCAACAGATGCCTCACCTTTGCGAACTCTTAAAACAACAATGCTTGATGTAATTGACAGCGAAGAGTTAAAACAAAAATCTTTTGAATCTATTAAACTGGATTTAATTAAAAAATTCCC
>CBEVZC010000039.1:0-23751 GCA_965554225.1 uncultured bacterium
GATCTGGCTTCGCTTTTTCTTATTGCAATTAACGTTCCTCTAACCGAAAAGGCTATGGGATCATCAAATGCAGAAACATTTACAAGTTCAATTTCTTGACCCGGTGTAAAGCCAAATTCTAATATTCTTCTAGAACTTGGACTTGAAAAATCAACTTCTTGAATAGTTCCTCTTTCACCGGTTTTTAATTTGTCTGCAGTTTTCATAGTTGCGATAAATTAATGTTAGCTTATTATTTAGATTTAGTCTATATAAAGATAGAGCAGATTTCCAAAATTTGCAAGTTTTTTTTGAAATCGGATAAAAAAGTTCAATTATTGGTGAATAATTATAGATTTATATTATAAATTTACTTTCGAATAAAACGGCGTAAGTTTTAGTTTATGAATACAAGTACTTTACCTTTATTAATAGATTTTGACGGTGTTTTGAGAATCGGTGACCGCCCGGCGAATTATTTAAAAGAATTTACCGAATATTTGCTCAATACCGGAATACCGGCATGTATAATTAGTAATTCAACCTTGTCTCATAGTAAAGATATTTTAGATTTTTTTAAGGATAATTCAATTATTTGTAAAATGCCTGTAATAACTGCTGCCGATGCAACCGCACTCTATGTAAAACAGAGATATAAAAAAGTAGCGGTGTATTGTGCCGACTCAATAAAAGGTTTATTTGATGATGTATTAAATTATAAATCTCCCAAAGCCGTTGTAATAGGCGATATAGGCAAAAAGTGGAATTATGATATTATGAACGAGATTTTTAAATTCGTTTATTCCGGAGCGGATTTGATTGCTATGCATAAAAATAAATTTTGGAAAACACCTGATGAAGGATTATTAATTGATGCAGGAGCTTTTATCAGCGGGATCGAATATGCAACAGGTAAGAAAGCAATTCTTATTGGGAAGCCTTCCCCTTTGTATTTTCAATCAGGACTTGGTATTCTTGGGTATAATACCAAACAAAATTTTATTATGCTTGGAGATGATTTGGAAACAGATATAAAAGGAGCTAATGATTTAGGAGCTAAAACAATTTTGATTTATACCGGCAAAACAAATTATCCGTTATCAAAAAAACTTGAAGTTAAACCCGATTATGAAGCGCAAAATTTAAAAGAAGTAATCAGTATATTGAAAAATATTTAAGAGGGAAAAATGAACGATAATATTAAAAGGAATTCTAAAATATTGAACAGCGAAAAATCAGCTTTGCTAATTATTGATATTCAAGAAAGAATTTTAAGTGTTGAACGGAAAAAAGAAAGAGTAATTGAAAATACAATAAAATTGATCCAAGGATGTAAAGTCTTAAATATTCCTATTTATTATACCGAGCAATACCCAAAAGGATTGGGCCCAACTCATCATGGAATTAAGAGTGAATTGGAAACGGTTGAAGCTATTCAAAAAATGAGTTTTAGCTGTTATGGTGCAGGAGATTTATTTAAAGAGTTTAAGAATATTAATATTTTTCAAGTTATTGTATGCGGTATAGAAACACATGTTTGCGTTCAACAAACAGTGCTTGATTTGCTAGCGAATAATTTTCAAGTAAATCTTGCAGCGGATGCTGTTTCCTCACGCAGGAAAATTGACTACAAAATTGCTCTGGAGCGTATGCGAAACAATGGTGCGGAAATTACAACAACAGAATCAATTTTATTTGAGATGCTTAATGTTTGCGGAACTCCTGAATTTAAAGAAATATCAAAAATTGTAAAGTAATTAAATTAGATTAGTAGTTTATATTTAATTTGCTTTGAGTATAATAATTTTGCAATTAAAATACTCACTAAAATTTCACAAATATTAAAAATCTTTAAGTGGTATGTTTTTATCAAATTTACTTTATTAGATTTATATTAGTTTATTCATCAAGCAGGTTATTTTAAATTAGTAGTAAGACACCTAGTGATTTTTCCCCTTCGGTATCAGATATTTCCTACAAAATTTTGTAAACTTTTTCATTCATAATATCCTTAAACTTTTGTACTTCTATTACGATAATTCATTAAGTGTTCAATAATAAAAAGGCACAAGAATGAGAAGTATAAAATATTTAATAATTGTTTTTGCAGTTTTGTTATTTGCTAATAATTTATTGTCGGCAAAAAATAATGTTATTTATAAAAAAAGTAATGAAGGTGGAAAATATTTAGCCTTTGCGGAACAGATGCCTTCTCCAATAGGTGGTTTAAAGGCAATTTATGTTAAAATTAAATATCCTGAACTCGCCAAACAAGCACAGGTACAGGGAAAAGTTTACGTTTTGGCATATATTAATAAAAACGGTACAGTTGATGATGTGAAAGTTATAAAAGGAATTGGTGCCGGTTGTGACGAGCAAGTTACTAATGCAGTTAGATCTTCAAAATTTTCCCCGGGTATTATGAAAGGTAAACCGGTCAATGTAAAGATGTCAATTCAGTTTCAATTTAAGTTATAGAACACAGCATTCTAATTAATAATTTTTTTGGATATTTGCAGAGGACTAATAAATGTTAAAAACAAAAAATTCTAGCACAAAAAAAATTTCAAAGCGAAAGTTTAAATTCAAATTTGTTAGAAAAATACAACTTGGTTATCTTGCATTGGGAGCAATAGCAACAGTGATAGTTGTGAATGTTGTTTTCCAGATAGCTAAGATGAATGAATTTAATAATCAGAATTACCAGAACAATATTGTTCCCCGATATCAAATACAAGAATTAAATTCCGAATTTCGAAGGGTCCAATTTTTAATGATGAAATTTTCTATACCTCAATTCTCGGAATCGATACAAAATGATATGCAAAAGTATAATACTCTTTCAACTCTGATTGATTCTAAACTAAATTCACTTGAAAAAAAATTAAATTCAGAAAAAATTAAATCATCGTTTAAGCAAGTTAATAGTACATGGAATGATTACAAAGAACTTGTGTGTAGTTCTATTATTAGTGCAGCTGCTTCGAAAAATTTTGATATGGCTGCAGATATTGCAACTTCTTCAGGAGAAGAATACGGAGCAAAGTTAAATGGGGAGTTCGAAACAATTGTTTATGAATTATCGGATGAAACGGCTCGCATGGATGCAGAATTAAAAGAAAATGATAGTTCGGCAAGAATGTTAATATTCTCTGGAATGGGTCTCGGAACATTAGTGCTATTAATCTGTTTGTTTTATTTGGCGCCGGCAGTTTCTAAACCTATTAAAAAATTGAAAGAAGTTTTGAATGAATTTGCACATGGAAATTATGATGTTTCTGTAGATATAAATTCAAGTGATGAATTTGGAGAACTTGCAGATATGACTAGAAAACTGAGAGAAGCGCAAGTTGAAAAAATTACTGCTGCGGAAAAAATTGCTTCAGGTAGTTTTAAAACTGTTACTCCTTCATCGGATAAGGATTTGCTTGCATTTGCTTTTAATAAGGAAGTTGAAACGATTGAAAATGTGAACAAAGAAGTTAACAAACTGTTAGCAGCAAACAGAGAAGGGGATCTTTCGGTAAGAGGTGATGAAAGCAGCTTTAACGGCGATTGGAAAAATGTTATAAAAGGGATCAATTCTATGTTGGATGCCACAGTTGCACCGATTTTAGAAGCCGGTGAAGTCTTAGATAAAATGGCAGAAGGTGACTTTACAAGGAAAATGAAAGGAAACTATAAAGGTGATTATCAATTAATAAAAAATGATATAAATAGAGTTATAGATTCTATGAATGATCTTATTGGGAAGGTAACGGAAGCAGCCTATGAATTGGCAAGTTCATCGGCTCAAATTTCTTCGAGCACGGAGGAAATGGCAGCTGGAGCAAGCGAACAGAGTGTACAAGCAGCTGAGGTTGCTTCTTCCATAGAAGAAATGACTCATACAATTATGAATAGTACAGAAAATGCTAATATGGCTGCTAGTACAGCGCAAGAAGCAGGTCAAAAGGCTAAAGAAGGTGGTGAAGTAGTTGTAGAAACTATTAATGGTATTAATAGGATTGCCAATGTTGTATCGGAATCAGCTGAGACAATACAAAAATTAGGTAACAGTAGTAATCAAATCGGGGAAATAATTCAAGTAATTGATGAGATTGCTGATCAGACGAACTTATTAGCGCTAAACGCCGCTATTGAAGCTGCCAGAGCAGGTGAGCAGGGCAGGGGATTTGCTGTGGTAGCGGATGAAGTTCGTAAGTTAGCCGAAAGAACAACTAAGGCTACGCAAGAAATAGCGCAGATGATTAAAAAAATTCAAGATGACACGGTTGGGGCAGTTCAAGCAATAGAAATGGGAACTAACGAAGCTGAAAAAGGAAAAGATCTGGCACAGAAAGCCGGGAGTTCACTTAATGATATTATTGATAATTTTGAAAGAGTTTCGGATATAATAAATCAATTAGCTGCTGCCAGTGAAGAACAGTCTTCTGCCAGTGAACAAATTAGCAGTAATGTTGAGGCAATCAATAGAGTAACGCATCAATCAGCCGATGCTACTCAGCAAATTAGTCTTGCTGCTGAAAACTTGCATCATTTGACGGATAATTTACAACAGCTTGTAAATAGTTTTAAATTGAATAAAAAAATATTTCAAAATCTCAATACAACAAATTATTCTCAAGTTGATAGTTTTGCAAATTCTTAATCTAATTATTAATGTATTTACAGTGGAACTGTTGGTAACTTTTTGAAATCGGTTTAATATGTAGTTTAACAACTTTAGTATGAGTTGAAGAATAATTAGTTATATAAAAGGTTTCGTGTAATAACATTCCCCTGACATGTGGCGGTTTTATTTTAGTATTTTGATTTTTCATACACTGCATAGTTCGTCTATCCGGAACTGTTTATGCAATTCGTAATCTCTAAGTACCCTTCATTTAACCCAAATTAAATTTAATGAACTAATTCTCGTTTTGTAAATAGGGAAATAGCTTTCCAAGTAATTTCTGATTCAGTTTATAAAGCGCATCCTTATTTTCAAAGTATAACTGCATAATTTAATATATTTACCGTCACAAAATAATATAGTAACGGAAAAATCAAATTTAATGGAAGCAAAAAGATACAATAATATTAAGCTAGCTATAAGTATTGGTAAAGGGATAGTAACATTTGCGATGATATTTTTATTTGTTTATACCGGACTTAGTAAGTCCTTAGTGGAATACTTAAGATCATATTCGTCAAATCCGTACGTGGTTTTTCTTCTATTCGTTCTCGTAACAAGTTTTGTGCTTGCGGTTATTTTTTGGCCTTTAAGTTTTTACAGCGAGTTTTATTTAGAGCATAAATACAGATTATCTAATCAAACATTTCTGCAATGGATTTGGGAAGATTTAAAGGGTGTTTTGGTCGGCGGAGTTATCGGTATTCCCGTTATGCTGATTTTTTATTATGCTATTCGTACCTACGGAAATTTATGGTGGCTGGTTTTTGCAATTATTATGTTTTTGCTTTCCGTTGTACTTGCAAAATTTTTACCGGTTATAATTCTACCGTTATTTTACAAAGTTAAACCGATAGAGAATGAGGAGCTTAAAAATCGTGTCCTCAAATTAGCAGAAAAAGCCGGTATGAAAGTAGAAAATATCTTCCAATTTAATATGAGTAAGAATACAAAGAAAGCTAATGCAATGTTTACCGGTTTAGGTAAAACTAAAAAAATAATTTTAGGCGATACACTTTTGAACGAATATACTACGGATGAAATTGAGACCGTAATTGCTCACGAAATGGGGCATTATAAGCATAAGCATATAATTAAAAACCTATTTATCGGTACAGTATCCAGTTTTCTAATGTTTTTTCTGATAGCTTATTTTTATCAAATTTCTCTTTCTTGGTTCAGTTTTAGTAATATTTCACAAATTGCTGCGCTGCCGGTTTTATCTTTGTGGGCAATGATAGTCGGTTTTCTGATGGAGCCCTTAACTAATATTATTTCCCGCAAATTCGAATATCAGGCCGATGAATATGCAGTTAAATCAACAAATAAAAAGCAAATATTTATAAATACGCTAAATAAACTAACTGAGCAAAACTTATCCGATAAAGATCCGCATCCGCTCATTGAGTGGCTTTTCTACAGCCATCCGTCTATTAAGAATAGGGTTGCACATATTGAATCATTATAGCTTATTAGATGAAAAATTTTGTGCAAATTTGCTGCTTTGTTTTGGAAGCAAACTTGCTGAGTTGACCGATAGTAGTAATTGATTATTTATTACTTTTATTAAATAACACCATTATTAATTTTTCAACAATTTCAATTGGAAAATCAATTTCACTTTAGTTTAGTTTTGCTTAAATTTATATTTTATTAAGTTTCGGGGATTTTATGGCTGTTTCAATTGAAGATGTAAATTACATTGCCAAGCTTGCTAAGTTAGAATTCAAGGAAAAAGAATTAATAGATTTAGCAAAAGACTTAAATGAAATTTTAGGTTATATGGATAAACTGAATGAACTGGATACGGAAAATATTGAACCTTTATCGTATCCAATTAAGGAGAATAATGTTTTTAGGGAAGATGAATTGAAAGATTCCGCAACTTCGGAGAGTGCATTATTGAATGCCCCGGATGCAACGGAACACTTTTTTAAGGTCCCGAAAGTAATAAAGGTGAATAAGACTTCTAACAAATAAATCACTAGAATGATAATTGGAATTATCCCTGCCCGGTTTGCTTCATCAAGATTAATGGGAAAACCTCTTGCTTCCATAGGAGGCAAGCCCATGATTCAACATACATACGAAAGAGCTAAAAAATCTAAACTTCTTAATGATATTGTAATAGCAGTTGACGACGAAAAAGTTTTTAGTGTTGTAAAAAAATTCGGAGCTCAAGTTGTAATGACACCTAAAGATCTAACAACAGGTTCCGACAGAATTGCTTTTGTAGCAAAGTCCCTTGCAACAGCTGAAATTATTGTTAATATTCAAGGAGACGAGCCGTTCATATCCGGCAGAATGATTGATCAAGCTATTGAACCGTTATTGTTTGATAAAAAAGTTAAAGTTTCAACATTAGTAAAAAAAATTACAAGTGTGGACGAATACAAATCGGCATCTATTCCCAAAGTTGTTTTTGATTACAATAATTATGCATTGTACTTTTCCCGACAGCCAATTCCGTTTGTGAGGGATTCGAGAACTATAGCTGAAAAGATAATATCCACTGATTTTTATAAACACATTGGTCTATATGTTTTTAGGAAAAATGAGCTTATTAAATTTACCCGGTTAAGACAAACCGACTTGGAAAAAGCCGAAAAATTAGAACAGCTTAGAATGCTGGAACATGGAATGAAAATAAAAGTTGTAGTAACGGAATACGACAGTTTTTCGGTCGATACACCGAAAGATTTAGAATTGGCAAGAAAAATATATCAAAAAATGAAGAAGAAATAGTTCCGGTTATTTATATGAAAATTCCAAGAAAAGTAATATTAGCAAATTTACCAACCCCGATAATTAAAGAAGAATTCCGGGGTTCCTCATTTCTACTTAAAAGAGATGATTTTACCGGTTTGGAATTAAGCGGGAATAAAGTAAGGAAGCTGGAATACTTAATGTACGATGCAAAGCGGCAAGGCGCCGATTATGTTTTTACTTGCGGAGGAGAACAATCAAATCATTCCAGAGCATCGGCTATTGCTGCAGCATCGCTTGGAATAAAATCTAAATTATTTTTGTGGGGAAAGAATAAAATTAATGCAGACGGCAATCTTTTTATAGACAAGTTTATTAATTCCGAAATTCATTACCTTTCAAAATTAGAGTATTTAAATGTAAATGAAATTATGCTGCAAGAACAAAAACAGTTTACAAAAAGAGGGAAGAAAGTTTATATAATTCCCGAAGGTGGAACTTCTCCGCTCGGCATTTGGGGTTATATCGAATTTATGAAAGAATTGAAAACTCAGATTTCGGAAAAAGAAATTATAGGAATTACCGTTGCAGCCGGAAGCGGGGGAACCGCAGCAGGCTTGTTGGTTGGAGCCGAATTATATAAATTCAATTTAAAAATATTTGCGGTAAATGTTTTATATCCTGCTCTTGTTATTAGAAATAAAATTGAACAAGTCGCTCAAACTTGTGTGGAAAAATACAAATTGAATATTAAGCCAAATTTTAATCGGCTCGAAATTTTGGATGGTTATTCGAAGGAAGGATATAAACATATTACTTCTGAAAAAGTTAAAGTGATTAGAGATTTTGCAGAAGAAAGCGGAATAATTTTAGACCCGGCTTATACAGGAAAGGCTTTTTACGCTTTTCAAGAAAAATTTCTGTCCCGGGAAAAGAAAACAAAAATTATGTTTCTGCATACCGGCGGTATATTCGGTGCATTTGCCAAACGGAAAAATTATCTGAGGTAAGCGAATTTACGATTTTATCCACCATTTTATAAAAGTTTCTTTATTTTTTAATATTGAAAAATAAAATTGGGTGTTTTATGGGACATAAAATTCGAGTAATAGTTGCTAAAGCCGGTTTGGACGGACACGACAGGGGAGCGAAAGTTATAGCTTCAGCATTGCGTGATGCCGGAATGGAAGTAATCTATACAGGTTTACGCCAAACCCCCGAAATGATTGTAGAAGCTGCATTGCAGGAAGATGTTGATGCTATTGGAATTAGTATTTTGTCCGGTGCACATATGACGATTTTTCCAAAAGTCTTGGAAATTATGAAAGAAAAAGGAATGAATGATGTCCTTTTATTCGGCGGAGGTATAATTCCCGAAGACGATATTAAAAAATTAAAAACCCTGGGTGTGGGCGAATTATTTACACCGGGAGCTTCAACGGTCGAAATTGTTGAGTTCTTGGAAAAATGGGTCGAAGAACATCCGAGAGTAGATATTTGATTCGAAAACTATTCTATATTTTTATTTAGGCTTGAAGTGAAAAATATTTTTGCTCCAAGCCTTTTTTATATCTAACTCTAACTAATAAAATACCTTGATATGAAACTATATCTTTTTGGAAGATATTTTTTAAAATAGTGTTAATCTGTTAAATTTGTATTATGTGTCTCAAAATCACAATTCGCTATTTACGATTTACATTCCTTCGTTTAATTTGCGTATTCACGAAATAGCCTTTTTGTTTTTAAAATCCCTCATTTTTATTTAACTTTATATAATAATAAGAAAACAATAATCTTAATCAGACTAATAATTTCAGCATTGAAATGAGAAAATCCGAAAGTACAAACCCTTTCTTAAATAAGGAAGAAAAGAAATTTGAATTTTCGTTAAGACCTCAAGGGTTTAATCAGTTTGTAGGTCAGAATAAAATTACGGATAATCTTAAAGTTTTTATCGGGGCAGCAATAAAAAGGGGCGAGAGTTTAGATCACGTTCTTTTAACAGGTCCGCCCGGATTAGGTAAAACTACGCTTGCGCATATAATTGCAAATGAAATGGGTGTTAAATTAAAAATTACTTCCGGTCCGGTTTTAGAAAAACCCGGAGATTTAGCCGGTTTGCTTACCACACTTGAAGGAAATTCCGTTTTATTTATTGATGAGATTCACAGACTTAGTCCTGTTGTAGAAGAATACCTCTATTCCGCAATGGAAGACTTTAAGCTGGATATTATGATAGATTCGGGTCCAAGCGCCAGAACGGTACAAATTAAATTACCGCCCTATACTTTAGTCGGTGCAACAACTAGAGCCGGTCTGTTAACTGCACCTTTGCGCGACCGGTTCGGAATTAAGGCAAGATTAAATTATTACGAAAGCAGTTTAATCAAAAAAATTGTTAAAAGGTCTGCGAGTATATTAAACATAGCAGTCGATGATGATGCCGCTTTGGAATTGGCAAAAAGATCGCGTGGTACACCGAGAATTGCAAACAGACTGTTAAGACGTACACGTGATTTTGCAGATTATGAAGATATGGACTCGATAGATTTAATGATTGCAAAGAAAGCATTAAAAGCTTTAGAAGTTGATGAGCTGGGATTAGACGAAATGGACAAAGATATTATTCTTACCATAATTGAAAAATTTAAGGGCGGTCCGGTTGGATTGAATACGCTTTCCGTAGCCGTAAATGAAGACCCGGGAACAATTGAAGAAGTTTATGAACCCTTTTTAATTCAGCAGGGCTTTATTCAGCGCACACCGCGCGGTAGGGAAGCAACAGATATTGCTTATACAAGGTTTAATAAAAGCAGAAAAGCTAAATTTCTTAAAGATGATTCGTTATTTGATTAGAAAGATTTAATATTTCATGATTAAAATTAAAGATATTGTAATTGGAAGTAACGGTCCGTTGGTACTTATAGCCGGTCCGTGTGTGATTGAGTCTGAAATAATAACTATGCAGACAGCCGGAAAGATAAAGGAAATAACGGATGATCTCGATATCCCGTTTATTTTTAAATCCAGCTTTAAAAAGGCAAATAGAACAAGCATTAATTCTTTCGTAGGATTGGAAAAAGATACTGCTTTGAAAATATTGAGTGAAGTAAAGGAAACTTTTGATGTTCCTGTGTTAACTGATGTACACACTGAAGCTGATGTTAATTTTGTTTCGGATCTTGTAGATGTTTTGCAAATACCGGCATTTTTATGCAGGCAGACCGATTTATTAATTACAGCGGGGAACTCCGGGAAAGTTGTAAATATTAAAAAAGGTCAGTTCCTTTCCCCTGAAGATATGAAGTTTGCAGCGGAAAAAGTTAAATCGACCGGGAACGGTAAAATCATGTTAACGGAACGGGGAACAACCTTTGGTTATCATAATTTGGTTGTGGATATGCGCTCACTAATTATAATGCGAGAGCTGGGATATCCTGTAGTAATGGATGCTACACATTCGGTTCAGATGCCGGGCAGCAGCAGTATTACCGGAGGTCAGCCTAAATTTATTCTTCCTCTTGCAAAAGCTGCCGCAGCTGTTGGTATTGACGCCCTTTTCCTGGAAGTGCACCCTAATCCTGCCGAAGCGCTGAGCGATGCAGCCAGTCAGCTGCCACTAAATGACCTTAAAGATTTATTAATTAAAGTAAAAACCATCGATAAATTTGTAAAAAATTATGACTGACATTTCCGGGAAAATTCAAAATATAAAAATTATTTTATTCGATTTAGACGGTGTTTTAATTCATAGTAAAGAAGATGAACAGCGGATTGATACAATATTAAGTGAATTGAAAAGTTTCGTGGAAAATCTTCTCCATTCTGGAATTGAAGTTGGAATTGCTACTGGCAGGGAAGATGATGAGATTATTGAAAAGTTAAAATCGGTCAAAAATCTTAGAGTCCTAACTTCAACAATTGATAAAGTTTCTCTTGCAAATAAAATGATCGGTAAAGGAAATTTACAATGCGTTAATATATTTTACATCGGAGATGAATTATTGGATTTGCCATTGCTGACTAAGTGCGGAGTTAGCGCCGCACCTAAAAGTGCAAGGCGGGAAGTCAAACGTGCAGTCGATTATGTGTTGCAAAGCGAGACGGCCGAAGGGATATTAAGTGAGCTGCTTAATTTATTAATAAGGGTAAAATAATCCGGCAATGAAGGATAAAACGGATAGATATAAATTTCCAAGACAGTTAATGCAAATTGAACGTGATTTGATTTTTTCAATTTTGCCTGAAAATAGAATCGGGTATAAATTGTACAGAGATAAGATTGATCATTATAAAGTAATTGGGTTTGGTAGATCAGGAACCAACAATCTGATTTTGAGCAGGGAAATTACCGAACCCGATTTAACGGCGCCGTTAGCTCCGATTTTTGCTGTTGGAAATGCTATGGTTAATCCGGGAGAAATTTATATTGTTATACACGAAGAATTTGAAGATCAAATAGAAATAGATTTTTCATTGAGCAGCGATATTGATGAAATATCTGATGAGATTGAAATAAAGCAATATTGGACATATTCAACTTGGAAGCCGGGCAAATTCAATCCTGCTGATAACAGTAAAGTCCGGGAAATTCATCTAATAAATAACTCTTTAGTAATTGCAATTTCTACGCGGAATAAAAAAGTATGGATATATGACAATAAAACCGATTTGAATCATTTTATTCCGGTTACAAAATTGTACGATGAAATGATGAGAATAAGAAAGGAAAAAAAGCCTGAAATTGCATTGAATGCAAAAAGATTTTTTTCAAACAATGCTGATTTTAACGACGGACTAATCGGTCAAGGTTTTTTAGTGTATAATAAGTATTGGAAAAAATTGAAAATTGACGATTCTCTCTTTTTGAACAAAGTTGAACCTAAATCACAATCATTACTAAAAAAAATATTCTCGCAGCGAGGAAAAAGTGTCGGAAAAGCAAATAATAGCTAGAGGAAAGGAAGTTTTACGAATTGAAGCCGAAGCAATCAAAAACTTGCAGGAAAGAATAAACAGTAAGTTTGCAGAAGCAGCAAATATAATTTTTAATGCAAAGGGAAGAATCGTGTTTACAGGATTGGGTAAATCGGGTCTTATTGCGCGTAAAATTGTTGCTACGCTAAATTCAACGGGAACACCTTCTATCTTTTTACATCCGACGGATGCTTTGCATGGCGACCTTGGAATGGTGAGGAAAGAGGATGTTGTTATTATTATTTCAAAAAGCGGGAACACAGATGAATTGCTGAATTTGGTTACTATGTTTAAGCGTTTGGGTGTATTGTTAATAGGAATGTTGGGCGCTACCGATTCTGCTATTGGTAAGCAGTGTAATATTACGCTTGATGTAAGCGTTAAAGAGGAAGCGTGCCCTAATGATTTAGCTCCGACTTCCTCAACTACGGCAGCTTTAGCCATGGGAGATGCACTGGCGGTTGCAGTATTACAGTTGCGTAATTTTACTGCGGAGGATTTTGCTCTGCTGCACCCTGCCGGAAGTTTGGGGAAAAGACTATCACTAAGAATACATGAGATAATGTACTCGGGTGAAGATTTACCGCTTGTTAAAGAAAATACATCGCTTAAAGATACGATAATTGAAATTACAACAAAAAGACTCGGCACTACCTGTGTGGTTAATAGCAAAGGGAAGTTGACAGGAGTTATTACGGACGGAGATTTAAGACGTTTGCTGGAGCATACATTAGAGATTAAAAATTTAATTGCAAAAGATGTTATGACTGAAAACCCCAAAACTATCGATCCGAATTTGCTGGCATCCATTGCACTGTTGCAAATGGAAAATCATAAAATCACTTCTCTTATTGCTATAAATGAAAATAGCATTCCCGTTGGATTAGTACACTTGCATGATCTTGTAAAGTTAGGGCTGCAAAGAAGATGAAAAGACTATCGTTTATTATTATTATTATTTTGTTGCTTGGTTCTTGCGGAGAAGAAAAATTCAAACCGGCTATTGATGCTTCTGTTAAAGGCGATGAAATTCCCGTTCAAGAAAGTTGGGATGCCCAAATCATATTTTCTGAGGAAGGAAAGACAAAAGCGGTTCTACATGCCGATCATATACGTGCTTACCAAGATAAAAAAATAAAACTGTTGGACGGAGTAAAAATTGAATTTTATGATGATGATGAGAAAGTTTCTTCTACTTTAACTTCTAAAAGAGGCAGGATTAATGATTTAACTGAAGACATGTTTGCTATTGATAGTGTGGTTGCAGTAAGCGACAGCGGTGTAACCCTTAGAACCGATGAATTGATTTGGAAGAATAAAATTAAAAAAATTAAAACGGATAAATTTGTTACTATTGTGAACGGAAAGGAAAAAATTCAAGGTTATGGCTTTGAGTCCGACCAGAACTTAAAAAACTATACTATTTATAATATTACTTACGTTACTACAATTAAAGAAAATTAATTTACATGCGTTACAGAATACTGATCTTACTTCTTATGGTTTTACCGGGCATACTCTTTTCTCAAAATGGCGAGAAACAGTTGACCGTTGTAGGAGACAGTCTTAGAGGGAAGGTAATTAACGGAGAAGCCATTAGAGAAGTTTTCGGCAATGTTGTTATCACTCAAAAAAATGTACGCATTACTTGTAACAGAGCCATTCAGCACTTATCAAAAAATGAAGTGGAGCTTATTGGTAACGTAATTGTAACTCAAGACAGTATTGTTGTTAAATCCGAAAGAGGATATTATTTTGGAGATGCCGAAAAAACTTATTCCGATACTGCAATTCATTTAACTAACGGAAGCATGGACCTTCTGGCTGATAGGGGATATTATTTTATCCCGGAAAAAAGAGCATTTTTTCTCGGTAACGTTTTATTAACCGAAGATACAACCAAAGTTTATTCCGACAGCTTAACATTTTTTGAAAAAGAAGATAAAGCAATTGCGGTTGGTAATGTTAAAGTTCAAGATTCAACAACTATTATTTATGCTGATAGTCTTATTCATTTCCAAGATGATAAAAATACTTTTGCGTTTGGTAATGTGAAATTAGTAAGCACTGAAAACAATGTTCAATTATTCGGCTCGCGGCTCGAAGATTACGGAAAATTAAACGACACAAAAATATTCGGTTCTCCTGCATTAATACAAATCGATACGGCAAAGGACGGTCAGGTAGATACGTTAATGATATTATCGGAAATGATGGAAGCTCATAAAGACAGTTCAAAATCGTTGTTTGCATCGGATTCGGTAAAAATATTACGGGGAGAATTTTCGTCGATAAATAATCATACTAATTATTATAAGAAAGATGAACATATAAAAATTTACAAAACTTCAGAAGAAGATAAGCAGCCTATTTTATGGGCGGACAATTCCCAGGTTACGGGTGATTCAATTGATATATACTTAAAAAATAATCAAATTAATTTGATAAATATTTTTCATAATTGCTTAATTGTATCTACAATAAAGGATTATGATTTTCGTTATAATCAAATCTCCGGTGATACGATTAAGCTGTCTTTCGATGATGGAAAACTTATAAGAACTGATGTTGCAGCCAGCGTTTTGAGTATTTACTATATGTTCGAGGATGATGAACCGAATGGTTTGTTAAAATCCAGCGCTGAGAGAGCAAAAATTTATTTTAGTAATAATAAAGTAGAGGATGTAAAACTTTACGGGTCTCCGGCAAGCGAATATCATCCGGAAGGATTGGTAAAAGGGAAGGAGAAGAGTTTTACTCTGCCCAATTTCATCCTTTACAAAAACAGACCGGGCAAAGAATACTTTTTAAAATATTTAAAGTTATAATTTAAGTTGTATGGGTAAAACTATTATGCTAAAAAGCGAAAATCTTGTAAAGATTTATAAAAAACGTAGAGTAGTAAAAAAAGTTTCTGTCGGAGTAGAACAGGGTGAAGTAGTTGGTTTACTTGGTCCAAACGGAGCCGGCAAAACAACTACGTTTTATATGATTGTAGGGATGATTAAACCTGACGGTGGAAAAGTATTTCTAGATACAACGGAAATAACTGATGAACCGATGTACAAAAGAGCAAAAATGGGAATAGGTTACTTACCTCAGGAAGCTTCCGTGTTTAGAAAATTAAGCGTGGAAGATAATATAATGGCGGTTCTTGAGATGATGAAACTTACTAAAAAAGAGAGAAAAGAAAGACAGGAAAGTTTGCTTGAGGAATTGGGTATTACTCAAATTAGAAAGAATATGGGTTATCAACTAAGTGGCGGTGAGCGTAGGAGAACCGAAATTGCACGCGCTCTTGCAACTAAGCCAAAATTTATTTTACTTGACGAACCTTTTGCCGGAATTGATCCCATTGCCGTGGAAGATATAATGAATATTGTGGCGAACCTTAAGAATAAGGGAATAGGAATTCTTATTACTGATCATAATGTACATGAAACTTTAAGTATTGTTGATAGAGCTTATATATTGATTGAAGGCTCAATATTCAAAGATGGTGCGGCACAAGAATTAGCGGACGATAAAGAGGTAAGGAAATTATACTTGGGTGAAAAATTTAAGCTGGAAAGATATTAGTAATTATTAGTAATGATCGCTATTATTTTTCTTCCTCTAGCTTATATTCCTGCTCTTGAATTTCCAGGTTTGCAAGTCTCCTGTACAGCGCTGATTTCAATCTTCGATTAGTCTTATCTATAAGTTAAAATTCTTAATAATCCTGTTTATCTCATCAGCGGTTATATTTTTACCCAACTTATTTTCATTTGAATTTACTTTACCTGCATTATCAGTCCTTACGGAATGAACTTGTGGATTACCTGCTCTTGCCCGCAGCCGTTCTTCAATTTGCTCAAGATAACTGCCCGAGCGCGAAAACTCGGTTGCTCCAAGCGCAACGCTGTCAAACGAAGAAACACTTTCTCCTTTGTTGATAGGATTGATTTCAAAGGCAAGAGTTTTAATATTCATCAAATGTTTAGCAGTAACGTTTTCAGAAACAATTGATCCGCCCCAAGTCCCTACACCGAGTGTCATAGAAGGATTTAATCCTGTGGTATAACCAACTGCTCCGAGAGAGGCAACAGAATTTACGATAATTCTAAACGCCGGTTTTTCCATAGCAAATTTCATTATTATTTCTTTATCATTTGAATGAATTGCCATCGAGTGACCAACACCGCCGAAATTAAGAAGGTCTATGCATTTGTGGCATCCTTCCAACCATCCGTCAACTACGTAAAATGCTAGAGTAGGCGAAAGTTTTTCCATCGAGAAAGGTTCTTCCTTTCCAACTTTCGTACATTCGGCAAGCAGAACAGTTGTGCTCTCAGGAACCGTAAAGCCAGCGTATTCGGCAATATATGCCGCTGACTTGCCGACGATTTCAGGATTTATTCTGCCGTCTTTAACAACTGCATTCTCTAATTTTATTTTTTCTTCCTCATTGGCAAAATAGCCGCCATTTTTTATCACTTCTTGTTTTACCTTTTCAACTATGGGCCGGTCAACAATCATCGATTGTTCCGATGAACATAAAGTTCCGTTATCAAAAGAAGTCCCGTAAATAATATCGGCAACGGCTTTTTTATAATCGGCAGTTCTTTCAATGAAAGCCGGTACGTTACCTGAACCAACTCCGTATGCCGGCGTACCTGTGCTATAAGCCGCTTTTACCATCGGTGTACTTCCGGTAGCCAAAATAACCGCAACATCTTTATGTTTCATTAACTCGTGTGTACCTTCCAAAGTGGGCATTGTCATACATTGAATTAATCCTTTCGGCGCTCCGGCTTTTTCCGCTGCATCAGCCACTACTTTCATAGCTTCTGTTGTACAGTTAACGGCTTTCGGGTGTGGACTTGCAACGATTGCGTTTCTGCATTTTAAAGATATTATAGATTTAAACATTGCGGTAGAAGTAGGATTTGTAGAGGGAATTAAAGCGGCAACAACACCCATCGGTTCTGCTATTCTAACTATTTTCCCGCCTTTTTCAACATCAATAACACCCACGGTTTTTAGACCTTTTATTGATTCGTAAACATCTCTCGTGGCAAATTGATTTTTAACTACTTTGTCTTCCCATTTACCGAACCCGGTTTCTTCCTGCGCCATTTTTGCAAGACGTTCGGATTCCCTAATTCCGGCATCCGTCATTGCTTTAACAATTTTATCAACCTGACGCTGGTTATAGTGCTTAAATTCCAACTGCGCTTCTTTTGCAGTTTTTACCAGATCCCGCATTTCCTGAATTGAACGAATATCTTTATCAAGATTCATAATCTCTCCACAAAATTTATCTCTAATATAAAAATAGCATTTTAAATACGCAATTTTGAAAAAAAAGGAAAGGGGTTTCCGTTTTATTTAAAAATAGCATTAACGCCTAACTATATTCATTTTATTTGAAAGCGAATGTTAATTATGTAATTTGTTTAATTTAACACGACTTTCAATTTAGCATACCCGTTTTTACTTACAGGCAATTTTGTATTGTCCTTCATTATAACTTTGTAACTGTTTTTCCCGGATAATTCCAATTGTTTAAGAAAGCTCAGATTTAAAATATAAGAACGATGTATGCGGATAAATTGATTTTTATCTAATTGATCAACTAAAGATTTTAATGTTTTTTGTTTTAAGTATTTTCCCAATTCGGAGTAGATCATTACATAGTCGTCCTGAGCTTCGATGTATCTTATTTGATCGGTTGGAATTATATGAATTTTATGATTTGATTTAACTACAATCCGGTTTAGAAATTCTTTCTTTTTATATAGTTCGCTCAAATTATTTATCTTCTGTTCCGGCATATTCTGTGAGCTCAATTTATTTATTGCCCTCTGCAATGCTTCGTCAAAACGTTCTTTGAAAAAAGGTTTTAGTAAGTAATCAATTGCATTTACCTCAAATGCTTTTATTGCGTATTGATCGAATGCGGTAGTAAAAATAATTAAAGGAGGTTTGTCAATTAACTCAAGCATTTCGAACCCGTTGATTTTCGGCATTTGAATATCAAGAAAAACAATATCGGGATTTTGTTCACTGATTATTTTTACTCCTTCAAATCCATTGCTGCATTCACCAACAATATGAATTTTATCATTTTCGGAAATGTATTTCGCAATGATATCCCTTGCTAATTTTTCATCATCTATTATTGCTGCTGTAATTCTATTATCCATTTTCAGCTGCCCGTATTGGTACTAAAATTGTTACTCCGTATTTATTTTCTTTTTTTTCAATTTCCAATAAATTATTTTGGTTGAAAATTAAACTTAACCTTTTACTGATATTTGAAAGTCCGATTCCTTCTCCTTTTGCAGAAACTGCTTCGGGATCAAAATTATTTATGACTTCAATTTTCAAATACGAATTTTCAAAAGAACATCTCATTATAATTAAAACTTTCACAACAGATTCATAAACCCCATGTTTTATCGCATTTTCAAATAGAGGTTGCAACAGCATGCTGGGTATTTCAATTTTTAAACAATCAGGTTCTATTTCTTCAATAAACTCAAATTTATCTTCAAATCTTACTTTTTCGATTTCTAAATACGTCCTAATATTTTTTATTTCTTCCGAAAGTTTTATTTTTTGTTTGTCGTTTTCGGCAAGTGTTGCTCTTAAAAATCTTGAAAGGTTAATTGTCATTTCCTGTGCACGTTTCGGGTCGGAAAGAGTTAGTGAGCTAATTGAATTTAAACTATTAAAAATAAAATGGGGATTAATCTGATATTTTAAATTTTTGAGTTCGGCCTCTTTCACCAAACTTTTCAGCTCGGCTTCCTTTATTAGCTTTTGTTGAAAATTATTATAATAAATAATTATATAATCAATCGAAACGATTATTGCGTAATATACAATCCCGACTATAAATCTGCCAAATAGTGTTGATTTTAGTATCGGTCCATATTCGCCGGATAAAAGAAGGGTTTTGGTAAGAATAGTATAACCTGTGTAAACCCAAATAATTGAGGTAATAGCAGCAGCGGCAAAATGGTTGAAGATTATCTTAATGATATTATAATTTTCAAGTGATATAAATTTAGCCGGATACCATAAGCTTAAACCGATTCCTAAATACAATAAATTAAATATAATACTGTCTAAAAGCGAGTATTCGAAGTTATTATTTAATAGAGAGTATAACACTAAAAAATGGACAAAAGAAATTATTATCCAAATTGAAATATATGCAATGAATGCTTTCTTATCTCTAAAAAAAGGATTTAACATTGTTTCTCTTTAATTTGCTCTTACTCCTGATCTTACTCCGGGTACAACACAAAATAATTTAATAAAAATTATTTATCTCTGCGCCACCGAAAAGGAACAAGCCGGAAATTATTAAAACTCCTTTTTGCCCTTGGTTTTCAATCTTCGGGTTGATAATTCTTTTGTCTTCAAAACCGCCGAAAATCACATTCACTTTGGAAATCACTTTCATATCCGGTGGGACTAATATTTTTGCACCGCCGATAATGCCGACAAAGTTCAAAACTTGTTTGCCTTCAGCTAATTTCGCATTTGTTAAATCTATAACTGAACTTCCGATAAATACGTTTACATTACCGCCCTTGAATTGCCGGGAGGTTACTGCAGTTCTTCTGCTTCTCAAAACATTTAATATATTAATTGAGTCTGAGTTCTCCTCATTATTTAATGGATCTGTGCTTTGCTTATTTTTGTAAGAGAGTCCGCGGATATTTGAGCTTTTAAAAATTAAATATATTCCCAGTATAATTAAAAGAACAGGCCAGTATTCATTTATTATGCTATGCAAAGAAAGATAGAAAATTTTCCCCGTTAGACTAATTAACCCGATAAGAATTAATAATAGACCGGTCGCTGTTTTTCCCTTAGTAACGATAATTGCTATTCCCACATAAATCAGAATAGCCTGCCAGGAGAAAAAATATTTCGAAATGTCAAAATCTAATAAATTTAGATTATCCAGGAAAAATATAAACCCTATAAAAATCAACAGTATTCCTAAATAAGATCTTCCGTTGTGTTTTTTCATTGTTGAATCTCGTTTAATAATAACTTTTTATTTCGCCGCCGCCGAATAAAACGACACCCTTAACTACAAGGACTTTGTCGTTTCCGTAAACCATATGCGGATCTTTAACACGCTTATCGCTAAATCCTCCGAATATTGGGACCAATTTAACAATTACATACCAATCTTGCGGTACTACAAGAGTTGCACCGCCGAATAATGCTACAATATCAATTACGTTTTCACCATCAGCCAGCTTGCTCTGATTAAACCGTACTTCGGTTCCGCCGAATATTGCGGTTATTTTTCCTCCTTTGAAATTTTCCGATGAAATATTTTTTGTTCCGCCTCCGAATAAAGACATTTCATCAATATAGTCTCCGGGAATATCTTCAGTATTATCAAAATCGTTTTTACCTTTATAATGCTTAAACTTTTTTGAGTGTCGATTATCTTGATTTATTAAAAAGTATATGCCGAGACCAATTAGTAATAAAGGCCAAAAGTCAGGAAATAAAAATATTAGTCCTATTATGATTAGTATTAATCCTGAGCTGTTATTTCGTGAAGCTAGTAAAATCAGTCCGATAATAATTAAAATAACTTGCCATTGGAAAAGATATTCCGGGATGGTAAATGAAAGGATATTGAAATTATCTAGTAAAAAAAGAACCCCGAGTAAAATTAAAATTCCCCCGAGCCAAAATCTTCCGTCAGAATTATGTTTCCTGGATTTCATTTCGCGCTCCTAAAAGTTTGTTGCGTAATTATCTTAGACAATGATAAAATATTGTGAAACAAAATTCTATAGTAAATCGGTGAATAGTATTAAATTGTCGGTCAGCGGAGGTGTTTCAAAAGTGATTGTTTTATATTATTTTAGTTCCATACTAATATGAACCGGATTGCAGCATGAAATTAGATTCAAACGCATTAACCCAACTAAAAATAGGATTGGCATCAATCGTAACTATTATTATAATTGGAACAATCGGGTATTCTGCTCTTGAAGGTTGGACGTTCTTTGAATCGTTTTACATGACAATAATCACTATTTCTACGACAGGTTTTAAGGAATTAAAACCGTTGTCCCGCCCCGGTATGATTTTAACAACATTTTTGATCATTGCCGGAGTTTTGGCAATAGCGTACACCGGCGGAAGAGGGATACAAATATTGGTGGAAGCTCAATTTTTCAGGAGGAGAAGAATGAATAATAAACTTGAATCAATTTCAGGGCATTATATAGTTTGCGGTTTCGGAAGGATGGGCCGTGTAATTTGTGAAGAGCTTTTCCAAAACGGGCGACCTTTTGTTGTGGTTGAAAATAACTCGGTAAAAATTGAACGCTTATTGGAAATGAACTATTTATTTTTTGAAGGAGACGCTACAGCCAATGAAACTCTGCTTGACGCCGGAGTAAAAAAAGCAAAAGGATTGGTATCCGTATTAGATTCCGATGCGCAGAACGTATTTGTGGTATTGTCTGCAAAAGAACTAAACCCGGACATTTTTATTGTTGCCCGTGCTGTTGATGAAGGGACCGAGTCAAAGTTATTAAAAGCCGGGGCGAACAGGGTTGTTAAGCCTTATGAATTAGGCGGGAGTAGGATGGTTCATCTTTTACTTAGACCAGGTGTTATGGATTTTATTGACGGTGTTGCCAGGAATAGGGATATTGCTATAAGTTTGGAAGAAGTAACAATTCCGGAAAATTCAAAATTGTCAGGGAAAACCTTAGCTGATTCGCCGCTGCGAAAGGAATGGAATATCATTGTGATTGCAGTTTCTAAAGCTAATGGAAAGTTTATATATAATCCTAATGCCGCAACAACTATAGAAGTCGGTGATAAGCTAATAGCAATAGGTGAAGCGGAAAGTTTAAAGAAGTTGGATTCACTTTGTTTGAAGGAATAACAAAGATACTTCACAAATCAAATTTTACTCATCAAGCAAATTCGCCGGTTTTTCATTTGCCGGTAATTCTTGCACGTTTTTAAGTTTTCTTTCAATGGTTCTTGTTTTTCTTGCAGCATCACCAAGAGTTTTGCTGGCCTGGTCAATCTTTTGCTGAGTTTTTTCCAATATGTCGCCGAATTTCGTAAATTCGGTTTTAACAGTACTGAGAAGTTTCCACACTTCACTGGAACGTTTTTCGATAGCCAGCGTTTTGAAACCCATTTGAAGACTGTTCAATAAAGCTGCTAAATTTGTTGGTCCTACAATTATAACGCGGTTTTCTCTTTGCAGTTTTTCCGCTAGACCGGGTATTCTTAAAACTTCGGCATATAATCCTTCGACCGGCAAAAACATTACTGCGAAATCGGTTGTGTGAGGCGGATCCAAATATTTGGAACTTATATTGTTTGCTTCAAGTTTAATCCTTCTCTCAATATCTTTTGAAACTCTTTCCACTAATTCCGGATTTGCATTATCCTGTGCTTCAAGCAAACGCTGGTAATCTTCCATCGGAAATTTTGCATCAATCGGCAGCCAAACAATTTCGGAAGTGGATTTTCCGCGTCCCGGTAATTTAATGGCGAACTCTACTAAATCCGAACTGCCTTTTTTTGTTTTTACATTTTTTTCATATTGATCGGGAGAAAGTATTTGTTCAATTAAGTTTCCGAGTTGTACTTCGCCCCATGTACCGCGTGTTTTTACGTTTGTCAATACTTTTTTAAGGTCGCCAACACCGCTTGCAAGCTTCTGCATTTCTCCTAGTCCTTCATAAACGTCTTTAAGCTGAGAGCTTACTAATTTAAATGATTCGCCTAGTCGTTTTTCTAAAGTTTCATGAAGCTTCTCGTCTACGGTTTTTCTCATTTCTTCAAGCTTATTTTCATTTTTCTCTTGAAGTTCCAAAAGCCGGGCAGAAACTTTTTCTCTCAGATTATCAAATTTATCTTCATTCGTTTTCGTTAGTTTCGCTAACCTGTCTTCAATTAATTCGAGCTGATCTTTCTGTCGTTCGGAAATATCGCGAAGTCTGCCCGAAAGCTGGTCGCCGAGCAGTTTGACCGAATTATTAATCTCTTCCCTTGTTAGCTTGGCATTTTGCCGCGCTTCTTCACGGTTGCGAGTAAATTCATCTTTAATTGAATTGTCAATATTCTCCGCTGTGAATTTTAAAGAATCATCAATAGAATTTTTTAATGCGGATAAATCCTGATTGGAAACTTTTTTATAGATTAAAAATAAAAGTATTATCAAAATTAAAATTAAGAATAAACTTACGGTTAATAAGATTGTATTTAACATGATTGTTCAAGTTTAGTTTGATAATTTATTACAAATATAAGTAATAATACACTGTGAGAGATAATTCAAAATTTGACTTTGAATGCAATAAATATTCAAAATAATTTTACCGGTGGAACTATATATGTTGATAATCTTA
>CBEVZC010000040.1:0-23713 GCA_965554225.1 uncultured bacterium
TATGATTTGTTTTCAACATTTTTATTATCGAATAAAATACAACTTATTCCAATAATATTTTTTGAAAAGTTTTACAATCAATACTATTTTAATTAAGTGTTTATTTCAATTATTATTCTTAGGATAATAAATTACTAATTTAGTGCGAGAACTAAAATGAAAAATACAAAATCACTTATCAATATTGTAGTTATTCTATTTCTGTTGAATACAGCTTTTATCCCCGAAGTTTGTTTTGGTAAATCTAAAAAACCGAAAAAAGTTAAAAACGGAATGGTTGTTACTGTTAGTACTCCAGCGTCTTTGGTTGGAGTTGAAATATTAAAAAATGGTGGTAATGCTGTTGATGCAGCGGTTGCAGTTGGTTTTGCGCTTGCGGTGACCTATCCTTATGCGGGAAATATTGGCGGTGGCGGCTTTATGGTCATTCATCTATCCAACAGGAAAAGCACAACAATCGATTTTAGAGAAAAAGCGCCGTTAAAAGCTTTTAGAGATATGTATTTAGATAAAAACGGGAATTATATTCCTTCATTAAGTAAAGAAGGCGGACTTGCTGTCGGTGTTCCCGGAAGTGTTGCGGGTTTAATTTATGCGCTGAAAAAATATGGAACCATGTCTCTGGATGAAGTAATTCAGCCGGCAATTAATTTAGCAAAAAACGGATGGGTGCTTGATGAAAGGAGTGCAAATGGGTTTGTTAAAAATTTAAATAAATTTAAGAAATACCCATCGTCCTATAAAGTTTTTTTAAAAGATGGAAAACCTTATCAGGAGGGCGAAATATTTAAACAACCTGATCTTGCTTGGACTTTAGAACAAATTAAAAAAAATGGAAGGGATGGATTTTATAAAGGGAAAGTAGCGGACTTACTAATTAAGCAAATCTTGGAAATTGGCGGTATTATTTCAAAAGAAGATTTATTAAAGTACCAACCGGTTGAAAGAAAACCAATACTTGGAACGTACCGTGGTTATGAAATAGTATCGATGCCGCCTCCGAGTTCCGGCGGAATTATTTTAGTAGAAATGTTAAATATTTTGGAAAATTATAACTTTGAACCAAATGAATGGGGAAGTAGTACATATTATCATAAACTTGTTGAAGCGATGAAATATGCCTATGCTGATCGTTCCGTTCATCTTGGTGATGCGGATTTTTATCACGTCCCGCAGAAAGGGTTGCTGTCCAAAGAATATGCAAAATCCATTTTTGACAAAATTGGTAAAAATGCAACCCCTTCTTCCGAAATAAAAGCGGGCAATCCTAAACAATACCAGGAAAGTACCGAAACTACTCATTATTCAATTTATGATAAATACGAGAACGCAGTAGGTGTTACAACCACTCTTAATTCTGCATTCGGAAATAAAGTTGTAGTTGATGGTGCCGGATTTTTACTTAATAACGAGATGGATGATTTCAGCTCAAAACCCGGAGTGCCCAATCAGTTCGGGTTAATCGGTGGAGAAGCGAATTCCATTCAGCCTGAAAAAAGAATGCTGAGTTCAATGACTCCGACAATTGTCTTAAAGGATGATAAACCATACATAATAATCGGTTCACCCGGCGGCTCAACTATCATAACAACCGTCATGCAGGTAATCTTAAATTGCATTGATTTTAAAATGGATATTCAGACGGCAATGGATATGCCGAGAATTCATCATCAATGGATGCCCGATAAAATTTTTTTTGAAAAATATGCCATTAATTTGGATACTGCAGAAAAATTAAAAACATTAGGATATAAACTTGCCGATATTAGAAAAGGTTTTAGAATATTAGGAATTGCTGAAGGTATTATGATTGACAATGCAAATCGTATTATTTATGGCGCTTCAGACCCGCGTGGAGGAGGTTCTGCAGAAGGGTATTAAAATATTTGCGTGGATTTTAATTGCCGGTTCTGTTTTTGTATTCCTTAAAGTTTTATTGGTATTAAATGGATATGCCGGGATGATTAATATGCAGCGGGTATATCAAAATTTTGATCCGCCGATTCAAATGAATTTTACATTATATTATGTTTTAAGCGGGATAGAACTTTTAATTAATATTTTAATTTTTATATCAGCTGTATTTGTTCTTAAATATAGTGATTTATGGAGGAGAATACTTATTTACGTACTAATTTTTGCAATCTTGTATTTGCTTATTTCTCCTATTCTAGATAATAATTTCATGATGAGAGACACTATGATGATTAAAGGAATGGAAAAGGAAATGTTGAAGTTTGCTAAATCATCATTTTTAATTTGGTCGTATTTTTGGTCTGTTGTAATATCATTATTCTTTGTTGTTGTGATCAAAAAGTTTTCTAATAAAAAGACTAAAGAGTTATTTGAGTAATGCAATATGACAAAGAATATAGTAGCGTTGTTAATTTTTTTGGGAAGGAGCCCGAAACAGTTCTAAAGAACTATTACTATAAAATTAACAATTCTCTGCCCATTTTAGATTTAGGTGCCGGGCAGGGCCGCAACTCATTTTTTTTAGTGCGGAAAGGATTTATTGTTGATGCAGTTGATCCTTCAAAAGTAGGAATCGAAATAATCTCGGCAAAAGCAAAAAAAGAGGGATTACTTATTCGCACCCATCAATGTAATTTTAACGAGTTTATTCCGCCAATAGATTCATATTCATGTATTCTAATTTTCGGACTTATTCAAATTTTGTCAAGAGAGACAATCGAACTTTTACTTGCGAAGATTAGTGAATGGACTGAGAAGGGAAGCTTTATTTTTGTTACAGGATTTACTACTCTTGATGCATCATATAAAAAATATGCTGAGAAGTGGAATAAAATAGGAATGAACTCATTTGCCGATGGGGACTCTGATATTAGGACTTATTTAGAACCAAACGAAATACTTAGTCTGTTTCACGATTATAAAGTTATTTATCACTGGGAAGGTATGGGGCACAAGCATAGACACGGAGACAGTCCGATTGAACAACACGCGATGGTGGAAACTGTTTTCCAGAGAGATTGATTTTATCACTTTATAATCATTTCGCTAACGTTAAAATTTTTTAATAATTATTACAAAAAAGAAATTGAATAGATTTTTATTCAGAGAAAATAATCCTTATTACAACTAAAATTTATCATTCAGAACAAAGTTTAGATTCAGCATTGTTATAATTAAACTAGAATTACCAATTTAAAATTGATGCCCCTGAAAAACGCTGCATTCAATTTCCCTTGCTTTACTCAATGTTATAACATAAATTTAAATAATATTATATAATAGCATAATGAAAGGGAAATTATGAAACTAATAAAAATATTCATGCTAGTCTTCTTTTCTTCTGTATCGTTAACTTTTGCTCAGACAAAATGGGATTTCGATAAATCTCACACAACCATTGGCTTTAGTGTAACTCACTTGATCATTGCGGAAGTTGACGGAAATTTTAAATCGTTTAATGGAAGTGTAACAACAAATGATAACAATTTTGAGAATGCACAAGTTAAATTTTCAGCTGATGTTAACAGTATTAATACACAAAACGATAAAAGGGATAGGCATTTAAAATCAGACGATTTCTTCAATGCCAAGAAGTTTCCTCAAGTTACTTTTAAAAGTAAATCGTTTAACAAAGTGGACGATAAAAACTATAAAATGGTTGGCAATTTAACCATAAGAGGTATTACTAAAGAAATAACTTTGGATGTTAAGTTGAATGGCATTATTAAAGACCCTTGGGGAAATACCAGAGCAGGATTTAAAATAACCGGTGAAATTAATCGCTTCGATTACGGTCTGAAATGGAATAAGTTGATGGAAGCCGGCGGCGCAGTTGTTAGTAAAACCGTCGATATAGTTATAAATGCCGAACTTAAAAAACAAGCATAATGAAATTAGAAGATGAAATAAAGCAAAAGAGTTTTGTTTCTGAGATCTGTAAGCTGGCTTTAAATATAATTTATTCTTACAGCTGGTTTACTTTATCATATTCCGGAATTCTAAAAAAATATAATTTAACTTTACAACAGTATAACATATTTAGAATTTTGCAAGGACAGTATCCAAGGCAGCGAGCATTTGATTGCTGAAAGACAGAATGCTGGATAAGATACCGGATGCCTCCCGATTAGTTAATAGATTGGATGATAAAAAGTAAGTGAAAAGAAATTATTGCAAAAAAGACAGAAGACGAGTTAATGTTGTTATTACGGAGAAGGGCTTAACTGTATTAAATGAAATTGATCTTCATCAAGACGAGTTTGAAAAAAAACTTGGTTCGCTTACTTGTGATGAGGCAAATAAATTAATATTCTACTTGATAAAATAAGAAGGTAAGTTTAAATGGTATTTATCTTATATTTTATTTAAACTATTTAATTAATATTGTATTTGAA
The DNA here is from genome assembly GCA_965554225.1 of uncultured bacterium. Lineage (GTDB taxonomy): Bacteria > Bacteroidota > Ignavibacteria > Ignavibacteriales > Melioribacteraceae > BMS3ABIN04. Next base: position 4,371 of record CBEVZC010000040.1, read on the forward strand.
TTTTATTTTTAGTATGTCCTGCCTGTTTTTCAAACTCAAAAATCGGTACTTCGAAAGAGAATGATGTCCCTTCCCCTAAATTACTCTCGACTGCAATCTTTATATTATGTGCCTCAAGCATTTTCTTAACAATAGCTAAACCAAGTCCTAAACCCTTATTTGTATTTTGTTCTATTCGCTTTTCTTTATGATATCTGTCAAAAATATTTGGTAAGTCATGGGAAGCAATACCTCTTCCGCTATCGGTTATTTGTACTTTAACGAATTTATTATGTAGTTTCAATTTAATAGAAATTGTTCCTTGTTCAGAGGTAAATTTCATTGCGTTGTCCAAGAGGTTTTGCAGTACTCTTTCCATCATTCCAATGTCGGCAAACACAAATGGTAAATCATTCTCGAATTCAATTTTTAAGTTAATGTTTTTTTTCTTTGCAATTACTTGGTTTTTCTGCTGAATGTCTTGAATTAATTCAGCAATTGAAAATGCTTCCGGTTTCGGAGTTTTTTCTTTGGCTTCAAGTTTGGAAAGTTCAAATAATTCCTCTACAAGTCTGCTTAACCGCTCCGTGCCTTCCAAAATAGTTTGCATGTGCTTGGCTTTCTCTGATTCGGTTAAAGAATCGGACTTAATCATTAAAGTTTCAACATAGCCTTGAATAGTAGCCAAAGGAGTACGCAGATCGTGGGAGACGTTTGCAACCAGATCTCTTCTCAAATTATCCATTGTTTTAATCTCGGCAATATTTTGTACAATCTTGTCTGCCATTTCGTTAAAAGATTCAGCGAGACTTCCCATTTCATCTTTATTCTTTATTTTAATCCTGGATGTGTAATTTCCGTTTTTAAAGCTTTGGGTTACTTTTATTACCTTGTTAAGATTTCTCATTATAAAACGAAGCGCGATTATACTTATTAAAATTGCTGCAAGTAAAGTAATAATCATTGAGCGGAGCCCGAGTTTTAAGATATAACTGCCAAAAACAAGCTGGCTCGCATTATCATATTCTTCACCTCCCAGTATAACATAAATGTATCCCATAAATTTATTGCCTTCAAAAACTTTAGCGGCAGAGAATGCTTTTTTGCGGTCTATATTTCTTGGGTCTTGACCTAAAATAAATTTCTTTCCACCATTGGCAATAAAAGTATTGATTGGTTTAAGCGGAATGACTTTTAATTTTATTTTTTTATCGGGAGCAAAATAAGTTAGAATTTTTCCTGTTTTATCAAGCAGATAAACTTCAATACTAGGGTTAATGATCATAACATTATGAAATACTTGTCTTAGAACTTTGTCATTCACTTTCCCGTTTACAAAGCAGTTCGTTTCTTCGGAAATATGTTTTGCTAATGCGACATTTAATTTTTGACTCGTTTCTTGGAAATACATTTCAGCAGTAGAAACAGATATAGACAAGTAAATTGCGGATAGAATTAACAAAATGATTAAGAACAGCGCTGTGATTTTCCATTTTATACTTTTAAAAAAATTAATCCTTTTATCTTTCATTTTAATTCTCAATTTTTTCAGAGTCATTGAATTTATAACCAACGCCCCATGAAGTTAGAATATATTTCGGTTTTGAAAGATCTTCTTCTATCTTACTTCGCAAGCGGTTGATGTGCGAATTAACAGTATGATCATAACCATTATATTGATAACCCCATATTAGGTTTAGCAATTGTTCTCTGCTGTATATTTTACCCGGATGAGTCGCGAGGAGGAAAAGTAAATCGAATTCTTTTGCCGTAAGTTTTATTTCGGAATTATTTAATACTACTTTTCTTTTTGCCGGCTCTATTTTCAAATTACCGTAGGAAAAACTATTATTCTCGTTTTCACTTTGCTTAATTGCTTTTACTCTTCTGAATATGGCTTTTACGCGTGCTATAAATTCCCTTATGCTAAAGGGTTTGGTTAAGTAATCGTCGGCGCCCATTTCCAAACCGATAACTCTATCCATTTCTTCACTCTTTGAAGTTAGCATAAGTATAGGAGTATAGTTTTCTTTTTTCCTTATTTCCTTACAAATTTCAAGTCCGTCCAAATTAGGCAGCATAATGTCGAGCACAATTAAATCATATTGGTTCATTAAGGCTGTGTCTAATCCCTCTTTGCCATCAAGAATTTTTGTTACGGTACATTCCAAATCCTTTAGATGAATTTCCAGTAAATCGGAAAGAGTTACGTTATCTTCAATGACCAATACTTTTTTCATAAATGTTTATTATCCAATTTAATTTGAATTGAAAAGTCGGAATTTGTCAGTTCCGACTTTTAAAATATAAAATATTTTATATTTAGCAAATTATTTAATTCTTGTTACAGTAAGTTTTGCAACGGGGTTATCCCATCCATATGTTTTGGGAGATAAATCACCAACACCTAGAATTCCTTTATGCATTTTAATTCTTTGGTGAGTAGGAACGCGAACGTGAGGACTCCCACAGCAAGGACCGGGAATGTTAGCTTTTAGTTCAGTGTTTTTTTCTGTACCGGCATCGTAAGCTTTCAAGTAATAAGTTCTGGAACCCCAAAGCGGTAAACGGGCACCGTCAATACCTGTGAATGCATCGTTTGTATTAACCAACATAGCAACCAAGGAAAACTTTTTGAATGGGAGTTTAGCTTTAACCATAAATTTCTGATAACTTGCCGGGAAAATCGGACCCGCACCGCCTTCAACAATGTCATATACTAAAAATGAATTGTCTAGTAAGTCTAACATTGGTGCATTTACTGCATCTTCAGCTAGTTGACCTAATTCTGTAGAAGCATATTTATGTAATTTAAAGATGTGGAAAAATGGTGTGTGTGTTGCCATTACCGGAGGCGAAAACGGCTGACTTGCACCGGGACCGGTAGCGGGAGTTAGGTTTTCTAATTTTATTTCAAATTCAGCATACGCATTTCCTTTTGCAAGCACCTCATCGAAATCCTGTCCGGAATTATTCGCCGGGGCTTCATTGTTAATTCCTTGATCGTTACAAGCTAAAAACAATGTGAAAGAAATTAGAATTGCTGCCAAATATTTTAAACGATACATGTGATACCTCCTTGTTGTGTGATGAATGTGTTTGCAAACATCACAAAAAAGTATCACGAAAATGTCACGGAAGTTTAAAAATAGTTTAACATTGTCTGCTTTTACAGCTACTTATTTTAGCAAAACCATCTTTCTAGTTTTTATAAAGCCTCCTGCTTTCAATCGGTAATAATAAACACCGCTTGAAAGATTACCTGTATCAAATTGAACTTCATAATTCCCCGGGTTTTGTTTTTTGTTTACCAAGGTTGCTACTTCCCGACCTAAAACATCAAATATTGTTAATCGTACTGTTGTTAATTGTGGAGACGTTGCATGCAACGTCTCTAACGTTGGGATTGTATAACTTATTGTTGTGCTCGGATTAAACGGGTTTGGATAATTTTGAGATAATGAGAATTTAACAGAAAGGCTCTTACTTTCCTTGATAGATGTTAAAAGTCCATGTTGTCTGCCATTTATTTTGTATCCCAATAAACTATACTCTACTTTCCCAACTTCCTGAATAATTTTATGAGTTATACCGACATATTTCTTAAAATCAATATCAACATTTGCTACACCGTCATCTTCTAAATGAACAAAGGTTGTATCTTGCTCAATAGTTGATGGCGGCTGATAAGAAATATTATAAGTAAACCCGTCACAACTTTGCCATACTTTTATTGAATCTTCGTTATAAGAAAGAGAATATTTTGATCCATCATTTGGGTTGCAGTTTGACATAAAGTATTTTACCTCACCTTTAGTTGAGTCAAATCTTTCATATTGAGTTTGGTTGCCGTTTTTAACAATAAAATATTTAATGCCGTTTGGCATTATTGTATCACCGGTAACCTCCTTCAATAAATAGGAAATAGTGGGATTATTATTCGCCTCATATTGCTTAACTTCATAAAACCATTTATCGCCAATGTGCAATGGATAGAATTGAGCAAAGTCATTACTGGGACTTGTTTTAATTGAATCGTATTGTGTCCAACGATTAAATTCAGCATAATCAAACTGACCGTTAGTACTATCATTCCAAATAGTCATGAGACTATCTATAGAATACCCGTAAATTTGCCAGACTTCATGAGTACTCCCATTGAAGCTATCGCTTGAAAGAACATCAACATTAAGGCTGTCCTTAATCAATGAGGCTTCGTAGTTCAAGCTATCTGGAAATGAAACGGAAAGTTGACCTCCGTAAAATTTTGGTGCGGTAATTGTTATTGTGTCCGGTAAGACCTGGAAAAATTTTCCAATAATAGTTTGTTCTCCGTTTCTATTTGGTAATCCGTACCGTTTGGGGTCAATAGTCCAGTAGTAAGCTTTTTCAGTTCCTGAATCAAACTGAAGTTTTTCGGTTGTGGCCAAGCATTGTTCTTGGGAACCGGAATAAAAATTATTAAAATAAAGTTCAGCTTGACACGAGCCGTAACTTCCGCTGATTATTGAAATAGTCGTATCGCCCATATTTTTAATTGAGCAGGAGATATAAATTGTATCTCCATAAGCATAAACCTCTTTATCGGTAGACATTGTCATTCGCAGCTGTGCGAAGGAAGTAGAAGCAAGAAGAAGAATTAGTGCTAAAAACATTACCGATTTCTTCATAACAAATTCTCCAATATTTAACTTTTAGAAATATTCATTAAAAAAATTTTAAGATTAACGCAAAAGAATCATTTTCTTTGTCTCTATAAAATTTCCAGCTTTTAGTCTGTAATAATATATTCCGCTTGAAAGCTTGCTCGCATCGAAATGAACTTGGTAATTCCCCGGGTTTTGTTTTTTGTTTACCAAGGTTGCTACTTCCCGACCTAAAACATCAAATATTGTTAATCGTACTGTTGTTAATTGTGGAGACGTTGCATGCAACGTCTCTAACGTTGGGATTGTATAACTTATTGTTGTGCTCGGGTTAAAAGGGTTCGGATAATTTTGAGCAAGATAAAATTCCTTTGGAAAATTATTCGTTTCGATATTATCGATACCTGTAATACTATTGATATTATAAATTTTACCATAAATATCGTATCCCAAATTTCCGTCTCGTAAGTCCGACCAAACAAAAAATATTTTATCGCTGTTTAATGTTGCGGTTGAATTTTGTGCCGCCATAACATTGCTCGATGGTATCTTGTGATAACCCCATTCGGGAGTTCCGTCATTATGATATACTTGCCAATACGAATTAAGTTTTCCGTCGGAATCTCTTTTTAAAAAGAGGATTAAAAATTTGGACGTATTCAACGGAATTATTTTTGGCGATGCTTGGCTAGTGTACGGAATATTTTTAAACTTAAATTCTTTAATCAGTGTATCTCCTTTAGCTGAAAGAATAATTCCGGCAAAATAATTATTGTAATCACCTAAATGCGTATAGAGTTTAATGAATTTATTATAACCGAGGTAATTCGTTCCTTCGTTTATATAAATTTCTGAAAGTGGTTCCAGGCTATTCGAAAAAAGTCTGAGCTGCGAACCCCACTTTGCCCAAAAAGAATTATTACCATTTTTAAATAACTTTTTGAAATATGAATACTGAGACTCTGTTAATATTTTTTGTTTAAGTAAGTCTCCGTTCCTATCATATAAAAGTAATTTTGCACTGTAAGTTTTGCCGGTAATAATTGCAAAAGTTGAATCTGATAAATTTAATGACGAAGCTCTAATATCGTAAAAATCTCCAAGTTGAAAAGTATCTTTCCGGATTACATTCCAATCATGATTGTACAAAGTAAAACCAAGAGCTGAAGAATCCCCGTTTATCTTTCCCTTCCAAATATTCACGCATCTATTTCCGCTAAGAAAAAAACTCGCTTTTCCTTCAAGCTTAATTTGATTTCCTGCCGCAGTTCCGATCTCATCAATTATTCTTCCAAAATTTCCTATTTCATTATTCCAGGTTACGAAGTATTTTGTTTTGTCGACCGGTACAATAAATGGTTTTACATCATTGCTTCCATTTAATTCACCATTAATTCTTGTCGAATCTATTTTTTCAAACAGTTGATTACTCGTAAAGTATATATCATTAGCATAATTCGTTGCAGTAAAAATATCTTCATCTGAAATCATAAAAGGACGTCCTCCAAAATTTGTATAGCTGGAAGTGCTGTCTGAATAACTTGCAAGCAAATTACCGGTACTATTGAATAATAAGATTGAATTATAATATTCATGAGGGCTTTTGTTAACGGAACAATAAACAAAGAGTTTATTATTTCTAATCTGGGAAGTTTCAAATTTTTGAACTTGATAAGTAATACTTGGATCAAACATTGATCCTGCTAATAAGTTTATTGAGGAATCGGGAGATAAATTATTGCTGTTGATGTTTAAAACTCTATAATTTAATCTTACGGAATCTTGAGATAAATCGAATATTAAAAATGTAGAATCGGAAAGATTTATAGTTTTTGTAAGCGGAGGAAATCCTAAAAAGTTATAGGTTTCGCTGGTGTAATATTCCTTAACACTAAAAGTCCTCGAATCGGTTAATTTTGAATCGTTAATGATAGTTGCAAGTAAAGCAATAGTATCCGGTTGATCATAAATCATATCGGTAAGATCACTGACCCAAGTAATTAAATTAGTAGTTTTTGATGATGATAAACCAAAATTCAAAACAGAAAAATTATTGAGCGAATCCGAAAAGGAATATTTATATTCAACGTTCCCGGCTTCATTTAATTTTGTTAAATTAAGAGTACCGTTGTTTTTCAAGCCGAAAAGAAACCCTTTATTTGCCTTGCACGCTGCACTTCCATAACCCAAATATCCTGTCCCGCACCAAGGTAGATCTACAAAGCCAAGAGAAATATCATCTTTTATTAAGTGATTATTCTCATTGTAAAGATTACCGTAATAAGAAACCGAACCTTCGAAAATAGAATGATAAGTCAATTGAGAAATATTTAAGTAGTCGGAGTTATTTCCAAACACAAGATCGTAATTAGATGAAACACGAAAGTTTTGACCGATTTTATTTCCCAACGAATCAAATTTTTGTGCGAAGTAACTTTTATCGCCTAATCTGTAATCTTCCCATGTAATTAAAAACTCATGGTTTCCGTTATAAAAAAGTGCCGGATTTTTCTGGATAAAAGTAGCGGTCTTATTATCTTCGCTTATGCGGAAATCGTTAATTAATGGTGGACTAAATTGTGCAAGTAATTGTAGAGGAAGAAAAACAAGATAACATAAAAATAGTTTGAGCTTTGAGTCTAACATAACTAAGTCTCATAAATTTTAAATCAATTTGCAAATCACAATTAATTTTAAATGCTAATTGGATAAGGTTATCTAATTTTATATAAAATAAATTCTTTCAAACAATTTATTATTAAACAATATGCAAATATTTTTATTTATTATCAATGGATAAATTGAGTTTTATGTTTCAGCGTACTCTGCTGTAAAAGTTTGAGCTGAGAAAAACTAAATAAAAATTTCTCCAATCATATATAATTTCGCTTGGCCGGATATATTGACCCGTTTACCCATATCTTCTAAAAATAATTCGCCGCCCCTTTTTGATAGCTGCTTAGCATGTAATTTAGTCTTCCCAAGTTTTTTTGTCCAGAACGGAGTAAGAATTGTGTGAGCATAACCCGTTACGGGGTCTTCGTTAATTCCGGCATCGGGTACAAAAAACCTGGAAACAAAGTCAACATTATCACCCGGAGCTGTAACTATTAAGCCGTGTGTGTGTATTTGTTTCAGAAGTGCAAAATCCGGTTTTATATTATGAATTGTGTATTCATCATTATAAAGCGCCAGATATGATTTGTTGAAGTAAACTTCGGAGGGTTCAATTTTTACGGAATCAATTATTTCTTTTGGTGTTGTAACCTTATTAACAATTAGAGAAGGAAAATTTAAAGTTATTAAATCTTCTGTTCTGCTAACAGTTAAAATTCCGCTTTTTGAATTAAAATTAATCTTTTTAAGATTTTTATCAAGAAAATTGAAAATAATAAAAGCCGAAGCAAGAGTAGCATGCCCGCACAAAGGGATTTCTACAGTTGGAGTGAACCAACGAATTTTATAATGTTTGTCTTCTTTTACGAAAAAAGCTGTTTCGGATAGATTATTCTCTGCGGCAATATTCTGCATCGTTTTATCATCTAACCATTCATTAAGCGGACAAACAGCAGCCGGGTTTCCTTTAAATAACTCATTTGTAAAAGCATCAACTTGATATATTTTTAGCGCCATAGTAATTCCTTAATTAAATTGGTGAGACTAGTTGAAATATAGCAAATATCAAGAAGATAATTTTATTTCCCTTGGAAATTTAATTGGATGTATTTATCTTTTTTATGTCAATAATTTTCACATAATAGAAGGAGAATCACAATGGCGGATAAAAAAGCTGATCTTGCCGGTCCCGGCATTGGCAACTACGATGAAGTTAAATCAATTCTACCAAACAATTACAAGTCCCTCTTAAGTCACCGCGAAACAATGATAGCTCTTTACAAGGTAAAAAATTATATTGAAGAAAATTTGAATAAGGAGCTAAACCTAATCGAAGTTCAAGTCCCTTTGATTGTTGATAAGACCAGCGGCGTAAATGATTATTTGGATCGTGACGGCTCACGTACACCAATTGAATTCCATATCTCAAACGATTATGACAAACATCCGATTGATGCCCAAATTGTGCAGGCTGCAACAAAATGGAAAAGAGTCGCCTTAAAGCAATTTGATTGTAAACCCGGAGAAGGAATCCTGACAGATATGCGTGCTGTTCGTAAAGATTATTTCTTAGACCATGATCATAGCGCTTATGTTGACCAATGGGATTGGGAAAAAGTTATGACGGCAGATGAGAGGAATCTTGAATTTCTTAAAGATACAGTACGTAGAATTTGGAAGGTTTTAAGAGGCGCCGGAAAATATGCTCAAGAATTATTCCCGCAGCTAAAGGATGATAAATATCCTGATTTTCCGGAAGAGTTAACTTTTCTGCATGCGGAAGAAATTCTGGAAATGTATCCCGATTTACCAAGGAAACAGCGCGAGACGGCAATATTACAAAAATATCCGGCAGTGTTTATTATAGGTATCGGCTGGGTATTGAAAGACGGTTATCCTCACGAAATGAGAGCTGCCGATTACGATGATTGGGTAACGGAAACAGTTTCGGCAGACGGAAAACCAATGCACGGGTTAAATGGTGATATTTTGGTTTGGAATCCCGTTACAAAACGCAGACACGAATTAACCTCAATGGGAATAAGAGTTACGAAAGACACGCTAAAGAAACAACTAGAAATTACAGGTCAATTGGATTTCTTAGAATTGCCTTATCACAAAGCAATATTAAATGATGAAATTCCGCTAAGTATCGGCGGCGGTATCGGTCAGTCGAGAACTATGATGTATTTACTTAGGAAAGCTCATCTTGGTGAAGTTAGTGTTACTGTTTGGCCTCAAATATTAAAAGATATTTGCGCCGAGAAAAATATTTTTGTTTTGGAGTAAATCTTAATTCTTCTATCCCCTCGAAATTGGAGGGGATAGAATGGGTTTTCATTTAAATTCCCTTTTCAGAATTCCATACCGGATTATATTGTAATACTTTCCTTCTAAATATTTAGCTTCCCGAAGAACTCCTTCTTTTTTAAATCCTAATTTTTCAACTAACTTTATCGATGCTTCGTTAAAATCGTAGACTTCCGCTTCAAGTCTGTGTAAATTCATTTTATCAAATGCATAATGCATTGCAGCATTTAAAGCCTTAGTACCGTATCCTTTATTCTGCTGTTCTTTTATTATCAGTATACTTAGTTCAGATTTCCTGTTATACCAGCGCATTCTGGAAAATTTTATTTCACCGATGAGCTCGTTTTTATTCTCAATTCTAAATATCATCTCAGTCGGAGTGTTTACCGGGTATAATCTTGTTTCCGACATGTTAACAAGGTCGTTTGATTTTTCGGACAGCATTTTTATTTCAGTATCGTCAGGTGTGGTTAACTTAATTGTTAAGCCCTCAACTTGCATTATCATTTCCTGTTGTCCCTATCTCTGAATAAAATATTTAATAAATATAAAAAATAAATCCTTGCAATAGTTAATTAATAATTATTAATCTGGGAACTAACGTATGGTTAATCGAAAACTTACAATACGGGATATGAATGATGCTATAAAATTATTTCGATATATATTTGGAATGTACGGTTATGTTAAATAGCATTTGCTTTCAATAAATAATTTTCGCTGGTTGTAAAAAACAAGAATAAGAGAAAATAAAAGTGCACTTACCTAACTTGAGAACAAATCTTTGTGAAGAAGAGGAATCATTGCTGTAATTATTCCTGAAACGTATAATTCTTTTCTGCTCATTATTTCATTTGTAAAATATCCTATTGCTCCCAATTTTTGTTTTGTATTTTTTTTGTTCTGCAATTTATCCATAACATCGCCAAGCTCTATGCCGCTTAATAACTGGTCAATAATACTTTGCGGTAACTCGAACAGAGGGGAGGTTCCGTAGCCGGTATTTCCATCTTTGTCCAAAATACATATTCCGCCGAATGAAAACCATGTCCCGGTAAGCTTTGCAATTCCGCCTTCTATACCAACAAAATATTCCGCTCCCATTTTTTTCGTGTTATTTAATTTTAGTAATTCAGCTGCTCTGTTTTTAGCGCCTTCCAGAACTTGTTTTTCAATTGGTTGATCCGGAACGCCTGAAGGAACCTTTATTCCCTCAACAAATATATTTTTGAAATATTTACTAAATGCTTCTTCCACCGCATCAATTTTTACAGGATTTTTCGAACCGACAAGTAATTTCATAATAAAACAATAACCGTTTATGTTGATTAAGTATTTAAAAAGAAAATCCGATTGAAATATAATATAATACCTCAGTATATTTCCATGGTAATCTGTTTACTCCCGCTTCAATTTCAATTAAATAATTTTCAAAAGAGTTGTTAATATACCCGATTTCCGTTCCCAAAAAAGGGACGGGGAGAAGTCCGAACTTTCTAAATAAGCTTGCTGCAAATATTCCCAAACCAATATGAAAATCAGTATAAAAATATTTTTTTATCCTAATTTCCGAACCAACTTTGAAGTATGTAAACAAAAAAGTTCCGGATAAAAACTAAGATTTAGTCCAGCCTCTTTGGCAAAAGATAGAATAATTGTTTTTTGCAAATCCAAAGAATCTACGTAAGAATTTCTCAAGTTTAAGGATAATAAAAAAGGTATAACTACTCCATCTTCAACTCCGGCGTAGGTATTTGCAAGCTTACCCTGAATCCTATATCGTTTACTTAGTATATATTTTTGTACCACCTTTTCCTTTTCACTAATATCAAAAAGGTGTATTTCGGGTTTTAAAGTTTGAATTTAAAAAATATTTCAAGCGGGCGCCAAAATCTCTTTGCCCAATCAGCTTCAAAATGTCTTGCGGTTGAGTCTTGATAGAAAAAATAATCTTCATTTAATTTAAATCTTTTTCCTTTAAGCGAGTTTATCATTTCATCTATTCCCGGCTGCAGCCTTTGTTCAAGACCAACACCACCGATATCAATGTAAAGTTTAATCTCTTTCTTTATCCCTTGATAGTTTTTTACTATTGTTGTTAAGTCGAATTTATCCGTTTGAAACGCCGGGGAAAAACAAGCTGCTTTGGAGAAGATATCCGAATAGTACCAAGTCAGCATAAAAGATATAGTGCCCCCGTAAGATGATCCGCCAACCGCAGTAAAGTTTCTTCCGGGAAGCGTTCTAAAGGTCTTATCAATAAAAGGTTTTAGCTTGGTTGCAACAAATTTCATATAAGCCATGCCTTTTTTAGTAGGAGTATATTCCAAGCTGCGGTCGCTCGTATTGTAAATACCAACTATAATAGCAGGAGAAATTATTTTGTTTTTAATTAAACTATCCGCTGTTTCGTCGGCTTGCCAATCAACACCGAAAGAAGAAGTCTTCGGGTCGAAAATGTTTTGACCGTCCTGCATGAAAAGTACCGGATAATGTTTCAGAGTATCTTCGTCATAACCCGGCGGAAGCCAAACTGCCACGTCACGCGGTTTTATTCCTTCGCCTTTAACGTTTCTGAAGTATTTTACTTGACCGGTAACTTTTCCTATAAAAGCACTTTTGGTAATATTCTGATCTTTCCATTTGGTAATCCGTTTTACAACAGTTGTATCTCGCATAACTTTAAGTGCGGAGTTATGAGGAATAGATCCATCGTTTTTTAGAGCTTCACTCTGCCAAGTCCCTTTCGTGAATTTGTATTCCAGAATTGTGTTTTCAGGAAAGTAAATTGTTTTTGACCAAGTACTGTCATTAAATTTTTGGAGAGGGGTTGCACCGGGTGACCAAATACCGAACTTTTTATGATTGCCGGAAATAAAAACGGAATCGTTTTTATTTTGTAAATGAGAAATTACCTTAAAAGTAACCGGATAATTTTGTGCATATAATGAAGTAATAAAAAAGGAGAAGATAATAACCGGTAAAACAAGTTTCTTCATAATACTTTAGGTTCCGATTACGTTAAATTATTCAATATGTAAAAGTATAAAATTCAAAGTAAATTCCCAGGTTTCTTATCAGGTAAAAGAATCTCAATGCTCACCGGTTTATTCAAGAACCGGAGGCAATAAGAATTAGAGTATAATATCATTCCTTTGCTGAGTGTTTTGGTATTCAACCTGTGCGTATACTTCCTGCGCTTGCTTCATATTAAATTCAAAGGTTATGCTTTTGTAATTTATAATATCAACTATAGTACCGATAAAACAAATACCGGCAGTGAGAAGATAAAGTATTCCCATCCCGACTTGATCAACCATAAAGCGTTGAATACCGGCTATACCTAGGAATCCGATTAATGTAAGCAAAAGTATAGTCTGCGGATCTTTACGTCTTGAGCGATAAATATTAGCGAATAACTGAGCTTTGCCGTCATCAGAATCTTTCAATAAATGTGCAACAAATCTCTGCTCGTCGCCGGTTAATTCCGGTAATATTTGTAAAATATTAGCCACTTTTCCCTCCTAATTTAAGTTTGTTAAAAATATTTGAACGGCTCAAAAGAGTAACGATTCTATAAATTATCATACCGAGAGCAAATAACCCGAGAGGATGCGATTTAAAAGAGTTTAAAAAATCTCCGTAAAAAATAAAAGCTATCGATCTGCCCAAACCGCAGCCCGGACAATGATTAAAACCAGCAAGTTTAAATACACAAAAACTGTAATGCTGCGTTTGATAAGGATTAACAAGCAATAAATAAACGAGTGCAATAATCCATATTATTGCTTCCGTTTCAGGTCTTTGCAGTTTGTTAAATATTTTTTTCAAAAGGTTTATTAAAGCTTAATTACTAAATACATCTGCCAATTTATTCTTTAGACGGAAAAGAAGCAATAAAGTTTAGAATTATTAGTCGGTCGGGAATGACAAGCGAAAACCATGAATGGCATGGGAAGGCATTGAGACGTAAAAATATAAAGAAAGTAAAACATTTAAAGGATAGCACACAGTTTACGCTGATTAATTATGAATTGCACAGAACTTGTAACTATAAACTTTAAGACTTTCAAAAACCATCGTTGAAAGTCGCACAAAGAAACTATTAGTTCTTATTGTAAATATCCAAATTAGTTTTTTCCATAAGCCAGTCGGGATGCTGCGGAGAAGTAAAACCAAATTGTGAGTATAAACCGTGAGCATCTTTCGTACCGAGCATCCATCTTTTTAAGTTTTGCAATTTAGGATAATTCATTATAAACTCCATCAACCTTTTGGAAAGTCCTCGTCCTCTGAACTCCTTGAGTATAAAAACATCGGCAATGTAAGCGCATGTGGAATAGTCCGTAACAACTCGTGCAAAACCAATTTGGTCATCTTTAAAATAAACTCCGAAACATAAAGAATTCTCAATCGATTTCTCTACCACTTCCAACGGTACATTTTTAGCCCAGTACGTTTCTTTTAAGAAATTGTGAATTTCCAACACATCCAGCTTTGTTTTGTTAGCGCTTATTAAATAGTTTTGTTCTTGATATTCCATCATAATTCTCAATTTTCTTTATAAATATTTGCGATATTCAATAATTCAATTACTCGCAATTTCCTTAAACGCTGTTTTCGCTTCTTTTACAAATTCAGCAACAAGCTTCTCATCCTTCCTTCCACCTGGAGCTTCAACACCTGTATGAGAATCAACACCCGCCGGTTTCACAAAAAGAATAGATTCCTTTACATTTTGCGGAGTTAGTCCGCCTGCAAGAATAACTGGTTTAGGTGATATTTCAACAATTTGCCTGCTTATTTGCCAATCGTGTGTTTTACCAGTTGCACCGCTTGCACCTGTTGTGGAATCGTAAGTGTCTGTGATAAAGGCATCGACAAATGGAGAAATTTCATTTACCGTTTTAATTAGTTCCTGAATATTATTACGTTTAACGATTAAGCTCTTAATAACGGAAATGTCCGGTGCATCATTTTTTAGTTTAGTCAACTCGTTTAACGTAATGTCACCGTGCAGCTGAACTATATGTGTTCCCAGTTTTTTGCAAAGATTAATTATCTCGATTGATTGATTCATATAAGTAATTAATATGCCAAAACTTGGAGGTGCAAGAGATTTAATTATCGCAGCGGCATCCTCTTCTGATAAATCTTCCTTATTAACCGGAAGTCTGAGCGGGAAGCCAAGATAATTCACTCCGCAGTTAAGAATAAGGCTCGCTTCGTCCAAATCGTGTATGCCTGCAATTTGTATAAACCTATTGTAATTGATGCTTGAACCTTTCAATTATTATCACCGCAGTCAATGAAAGGTATACATGGTTTTTTACCGGTCGTTTCTTTTAGAAAAGTAAAGTTCTTGTCAAAAGCTTTTATAATTGTTTTGCCATCGGTATAAACATAAGCAAGCACCGGCGGAAGAAAACTGTTATTTAATAATTTCTCATCGAAGTCTTTGGGAATAGTTAATAACCGGTTGTTTTTATCGCGATATATCTCTAAAATTACTCTTCCCTTTTCATCGTAAATATATTCAATTGTGGAATAGTTAAATTTTGGATGCGATGCTATTTTTCTATTCTTATCATAATAATTTAAATACACAACTCTATTCTGTGAGTCATATTTAAATGTAGTAACAGCCGGAATAAAAAGCGAGTCCGTAAGTTTGCCCGATTTATCAAACCGTTCGATTTTTACTAATTTATTATTCTCAAAAGTATTTTTTTCAAAGTATTGATTTGTTGTTTTCGTGTTAGGTACATCTTTTTCAACTATGGCATAAATGTCCGCCGATGGTTGAAGAATATTAAAAACAACTTTTAAATCACTTTGCTTATTTTCTTCACTTCCGCACGAACTCAGAACAGAAGCAAATAGAATAATAAAAACTGCATTTGTAAAAAGATGCTTAATCATTTTTCACCAATTTTAATTTTGAAAATTGTAAAATACCGGTTATTACTTTCTTTGCCTTCTCTATAAAGTAATTTTATAAAATGAAAATCAATATAAAATTATTTAACGGTTAAATCTATAATACGGCTAATTAATATTAATGAAAAGGATTTAAAACTCTTTGCTCTTGGAAACGTCCTAACTTTTTTATTAATGAATATGATAACGAATTGTTAAATTATGTATGAAAATATTTAAAATGAATACTAGTTTCCCAAATTTATCGGAAGGAAATAAAATGAAATCAAAAATTATTGCAGCATTGTTCCTTTTTATTAGCAGCATGGTTTTCCCGCAGAGTAAGTTTATTCACCATAACTTAAACGTAAAAGTTAGTCCGGATAAATCCTATATTGAAGTTACGGATGAAATAACCATACCGGAGAACCTGGTTGCCGATTCAATAGCTTTTTCGCTGAACAGCAGTTTTAAACCATTGTTAAGGACACCGGAGTTCCGGCTTATATTAACAAAAAAAAATATTTCCGCTCATGATATTGGAATGGATAGGGAAGAAGTTGAGTCATATGGTTTGGCATTAAATAAATATCAGTTGGTTTTTCTCCCAAGCCATAAAGGTGATATTATTTTTAAAATTCAGTATAAGGGAAAGATCAATTCACCTTTAGAGCAGAGTGCGGAAAACTATGCACGGGGCTTCAGTCAATCCCCGGGAATAATTTCACATAAGGGTGTTTATCTTGCCGGATCAACTTACTGGGTACCAAACTTCGATGATAAATTAGTAACCTTTAATCTAACCGTTGAATTACCGAAAGGGTGGAAAAGTGTTAGTCAAGGTAAACGGGTGAAAGATGCAACGAAGGATGGATTTCACATTGACAAATGGGACTCGCCAACACCGCAGGAAGAAGTGTTCTTAATTGCTGCAAAGTTTACCGAATATAAGTATGATGCCGGGTCTGTAACCGTAATGGCTTTTCTGAGAAAACCGGATGACGGTCTGGCAAATAAATATCTTGAGACTACGGCTCAATATTTGGAAATGGATAGGCAGCTAATCGGACCGTTTCCTTACCCTAAATTTGCTTTGGTTGAAAATTTTTGGGAGACAGGTTACGGGATGCCGTCGTTTACTTTGCTGGGAGAAAAAATTATACGATTCCCTTTTATACTTCATTCCTCGTATCCTCACGAGCTTCTGCATAATTATTGGGGAAACGGAGTTTACGTTGATTTTAGCAAAGGTAACTGGTGCGAAGGTTTAACCGCATATATGGCTGATCATTTAATAAAGGAGCAGCGTGGTCAAGGTGTTGATTACAGAAGATCGACAGTACAGAAGTTTACGGATTACGTAAATGAAAAAAATGACTTTCCGTTAAAAAAATTCCGTTCAAGATTCGATGCTGCAAGCGAAGCGATAGGCTACGGTAAATCCTTAATGATGTGGCACATGTTAAGAAAAAAAGTAGGTGATGAGAATTTTATTAAATCTCTTCAAAACTTTTATAGAAACAATAAATTTAAAAGAGTTTCGTTTGACGATATAAGAAAATCTTTTGAAGATGTAACAGGTGAAAATCTAAAACAATTTTTCGATCAATGGGTTAACAGAACCGGCGCACCGGTTTTAAGTCTGGGCAATGTTGAAATCAAAAGAGTTCATGATTTTTTTGATGTTACGGTTACTCTTGAACAGACACAGAAGGAAAAACCTTTTACAGTGGACGTTCCTGTGGGTGTTGCAACTAAAAATGGAAGTAAAACAAAGGTATTTACTTTAACCGGCAGAAAGGAAAAATTCAGTATTAACGTAAAAGATAAGCCGCTTGAGGTTTTAGTTGATCCGCAATATGATGTATTCAGAAAACTTGATCCGAATGAAATTCCTCCTGCACTTTCTACCGCGTACGGGAAAGAAAAAGCGTTAATTGTTCTTCCAGGCAAAGCTTCACCAGAAAAGTTAAAGCTTTATAACAATTTTACTGCCCAATGGAAACAAACACATAAAAGAAAAGATTTTACTATTGTAAAAGATTCTGAAGTAAAAGAATTGCCAGCCGACAGGACTATTTACATACTCGGTTTTGACAATACTTATCTGAAGACAATCCGAAGCGGGATAAAAAATTATAAATCAAGTGTTGCTGCTGATTCGGTGAAATTTGGAGACAAGGTTTTAACAAAGGCGGGAAACGACTTTATCATTTCCGTAAGAAATCCTAAAAATATTAGGGAAGTGATGCTTTTGTTAACAATCGGCAATAATAAAGCAATTCCCGGACTTGTACGAAAGCTGCCTCACTACGGTAAATACGGTTATCTGGCTTTTGAAGGTGACGAACCGACCAACATTGCTAAAGGTCAATGGCCGATTATTAATTCTCCGTTAGTTAGAATTTTAGATAACAAAGTTAAAAATATTCATCCCAAACTTGAAGAACGGAAAGCACTGGCATATCTGAAACCTGTGTTCTCCGGTAAAAGAATGCTCGAAACAATTAAATTTCTTGCTTCGGATGAACTTAAAGGGAGAGGACTTGGAACCAAAGAGCTTGATAAAGCCGCAGATTATATTGCCGAACATTTCAAAGCAGCCGGATTATTGCCGGCAGGCGACAAAGCAACATATTTCCAAACATGGCATAAAATCTTCAAAAGTAAAGGAAGATTAAAATTGCGGAATGTAATTGGAATAATTCCCGGAACGAGTGATAAATTAAAAGATACTTACGTTGTAATATCTGCACACTATGATCATCTTGGATTTGGTTGGCCGGATGTACACAAAGGTGATAAAGGCAAAATACATCACGGTGCAGACGATAATGCCAGCGGTATTTCTGTTCTTCTTGAGCTTGCAAAAACAATGGGTAAAAGCGCTAAACCTGCAAGAACTATTGTGTTTGCGGCTTTTTCCGGAGAAGAGGAGGGGCTTGTCGGATCAAAATATTTTGTTAAAAATTTTCCTATAACTCCGGATAACACAATTGCCGATTTAAATTTGGATACTGTTGGAAGACTTGAAGGGAAAAAATTATTAATTCTTAACGGAAATTCGGCTTATGAGTGGAAATTTGTTTTTATGGGAACAGAATATACAACGGGAATAAAAACAGATATGGTAACTCAGCAATTAGATGCGAGCGACCAAGTTTCGTTTATTAAAAATGGAATTCCGGCTGTACAGTTTTTCAGCGGTCCAAATATAGATTATCACCGCCCGACAGATACTGTTGATAAAATTGATCCGGATGGTTTAGTAAAAGTTGCAACCGTAGCAAAAGAAGTGCTGGAATATCTTTCTGAACGTGAAGAGCCATTGAAATATACCGGTCCAAAAAAGCTTAGCAACGCTGAAAAATCAATTAAAACAAAGGAAGTCAAAAAAATTAGAAGAGTAAGTACAGGCACTATTCCGGATTTCGCTTTCTCGGGCGTAGGAGTAAAAGTAAGCGGAGTTGCTCCTAATTCTCCGGGAGAAAAAGCCGGTCTACAAAAAGGAGATGTAATTAGAAAGTTCAACGGAAAAGATGTGAGGAACTTGCGCGATTATTCAAATTATCTAAAAGAGCACCAGCCGGGCGATAAGGTTACAATGACGGTTGAGCGAAACGGAAAAACTAAAAAAATTGAATTGATTTTAGCTGAGAGATAATTTTATATAAAAATATAAACCATAACCGGGATAAGATTTAGCAATGGTTCAATTCAAATTTACTAAAAGAAGTTGAAGACTTAGCGATTTTTTATATTAACTAAATTTAGATTTTGCAAACATAATCAGCAATAATCGTTGTCAATGAGTATTTTAATGTAATTTTTAGTTTTGGAATAATTAATTAGTGGTTTTTATTAGTGTCCAAC
>CBEVZC010000041.1:0-23547 GCA_965554225.1 uncultured bacterium
GCTCCATTCCCTCTATCCGGGTGCTGTCCTTTTCTGTATCCTGAATAGCAAACAGCGTTTGAAACACCAGCTAATAGATCTGATTTCCTTTGCTGAATTTTACCAATATTTACTTTTGTTTTTCTTAATGTTAAAGTACTATTAGATTTTTCATTTGAACAACTATAAAATGCAATAGATATAAAAAACACAAGAATTATGAATTTTGACACTACGTTTACGATCTTCATTTTTACCTCTTTCATTTGTGAAATCACAATAATGTCTCATTAACCTCGTTAAGATATTTAAATAAATACTTGCTATATAAATTCAGCTTATCACCATGGAAGATTTAATCCTTTAACTTCCTTTTCATAAAATGACTCTAGTTTTCTAATTAATTGATATGAAAACGAGCAATTTAAGCATTCCAAATTTTGTTTAAGCTGATCTATGTTTATATTTCCGGGTATTACTGTTGCAACAGCATCGTAAGCTAAGCAAAAAGAAATTGCTATTTGCAGCAATGCGCATTCATTTGGAATTATAGCTTTTAATTTATGCACTAAATCAGCTCTTGTTTTTATATCCTTTTTTGTCCACCTAGCTCTAATACCAGAGAATTTACTGTTCTCGTCATATTTACCGGTTAACCAGCCTGAGTCAAGTGGAATCTTTCCAATTATTCTTGTGCCTTTTTGTTTAGCTAAATTAAAGGCTCGCCGTGCGTCTTGATGAAATATATTAAAGAAAGCTTCAATTACTTTGCCTTTTGTTGTATTAAGAAAAGTAGTCATTTCATCAAAAGTATCTAATGACGCTCCGTATGCTTTTATTTTGCCCTCATCTATTAATTTCACAAGTATTTCATAATGATCAGTTTTATTCCCATCAAGATAGTTAGAGGGCGGGTTATGAATTATGAGTGAGTCAACATAATCGGTTCCTAGTCTTCTTAAACTTCCTTCAAGTGATTTTCTGATATTGTCAGATTCAAAGTTGGTCACACCTCGTTCTGAATGTCCAAATTTTGTATTGATTACAATCTTCGTTCTGTCTTTCTGCTTTAGTGCTTTACCTAATCTTAATTCGCTAGTCCCATTTCCATAGTTAGGAGCAGTATCAAAAAAATTTACCCCAAGGTCTAATGATTTATGTACAAGATTAACAGCCTCTTTTTCTGTCATACTCTTCCAATCATTACTTTCCCCAAGCTGCCATGCACCAAGTCCAATTTCAGAAACTTTGGGTATGCCTTTTACATATGAATTATATTTCATAAAATATTCCTTAATAGATTCATATTATATATTAATTTTTTATAATAAAGAATAAACCTCGACTTTTCTAGACACGTCGAGATTGGTTTGAACAAAAATGGTTATTGCTAGTAGTTTCCGCCTCGGTGCATAAATACGCCAAGGCGTATAAATATGTAATAAGCTTTTCCTATTGCATATTTTGGTTTAATACCCGAAAAAATAAGAATATCATGTTGCCCTTCAATATTCTTTTGTTAAGTCTCAATAAGAGAATTAGAATTTTTACTTTAACATGAGCTAATAAGAATTTGCAGGGAAAATATTCCCATGTATAATTTGAATATATTATTTTTTCTGATACACTCTAACATAATCCACATACATTGTTTGAGGGAAAACAGTTCCTTCAATTGGATTACCTGGCCAATTCCCCCCAACTGCTAAATTTAGTATTAAAAAGAATTGTTCGTGAAACTCAGATAGAGTGGGATCAGTAATATTTAAAGAATAAAAAAGATTACCATCTAAATACCAATATACTTTTGTGGAATCCCAATCAACAGTAAATTCATGGAAATCATCAGCAAAAATTCCAGTTGATAAATTTGTGTTGCCACCTTGCCGTGCAATACCATTATTATCCCAATGCAGGGTCCCATATATTACATTATCTCTTCCATCTCCTCCTCCAACCATTTCCATAATATCAATTTCCCCACATTTAGGCCACCCAACTTGATCAATATTTGAACCTAACATCCAAAACGCAGGCCAAATACCCTGTCCATAAGGCAGCTTAATTCTAGCTGTAATTTTACCATATTTAAATGATTGAGTTAATTTCGTGTTTAAACGTGCTGAAGTGTAAGAACGAGTTCCATCGCTACCGGTATATTCTTCTTGATTTGCAACTATATTTAACACCCCATTAGAAACAAAAGAATTTTCCGCTCTATCGGTGTAATACTGTAATTCATTGTTTCCACCTCCATATCCATTTACTTCGTGTCTCCATTTTGCTTCATCGATTGAGCTGCGATTAAACTCATCATGCCATACTAAATTATATCCAGGAATTGATAATGAATCATTTGGATTTATACCGGTTAATTCCGAATCGGAATTACTACAGTTTATTGTGAACAGCAAACTTAATAGTATTAATATTTCAGATGTCATTTTTTTCACCATCAAATTACCAGAAAACTGCATAAAGAACTGCCAAAATAGTTAGTAAAATATAAGAGCCTATATTAAATACATTTCCAGTTTTAAATGTTTTTGAAGTTAATGGAATTCCTTTTGGATCATCAACATCATAAGAAGTTGTTAAACTTACCCCTGCTATTATTACCATAGTAATCAGTAATGTGTACATCATTTGATCCATCCAGGCTAATCCTATTGCCGGTAACTTTAATATAAATGCTACAACAATTGAAAGCACTACTCCAATTATTGCTGCTTTATTCGTGGCCTTTTTCCAGAATAATCCCATTAGAAATACTCCTAATATTCCAGGACTAACTAATCCCGTATATTCTTGTATATATTGGAACATTTGAGGGATATTTCCCAATAAGGGCGCCACAATAATTGCAATTATTAATGCTGCACCTGCTGTTATTCTACCAACTCTTACTAATCTTTTCTCGGAGGCAGTTTTATTAAAATACGGTTTATAAATATCCATTGTAAATATAGTTGAAGTAGAGTTTAGCATAGACGCGAGTGATGATACTATTGCTGCTGTCAGCGCTGCTAAAACCAAACCCTTTAATCCGATAGGAATAAAAGTTTTAATTAACCATGGATATGCTTTATCGTAATTTACACCGCCGCCTACTTTAAGAAACGCTTCCTTAATTCCGGGTATAATCGTTGTGCCTTCAGGTTGAGTGAACAATACATAAGCAACAATTCCGGGTATTACTACTAGGACAGGAATAATAAGTTTAAGAAATGCTGCGAATAAAATTCCCCTCTGACCTTCCTTCAATGACTTTGCTGCCAATGTTCGTTGAATTATATATTGATTAAATCCCCAATAATATAAATTGGCTACCCACATACCGCCAATTAATACCGCAATACCCGGTAAATTAAAATACTGAGGATTGTCTTTTGTTAAAATCATATGAAATTTTTCACCCGCAGTATTCAATATATGTGAAAACCCGTGAAATATTCCACCTTCCGGCGTTACATAGTTAAGCGCTATTATTGTAGTAATAAGACCGCCTAAAGTCAACAAAGCTACTTGAACAATATCCGTCCAAGCAACCGCCGATAGTCCCCCATACAAAGAATAAGCGGCTGCAATAAATGCTAAACCTATTATTGCATACATTATTAGACTTCCGTCGCCTGTACCAACAATAGTATCTATTGCCTTACCACCTAGAAACATTACTGACGTAAGATTAACAAAAACAAACAGCGCTATCCAAAATACTGCAAGGATTGTTTTAAGATTTGTGCTGAAACGTTTTTCTATAAATTCCGGAATGGTATATAAACCTTTTTCTATAAAAATAGGGAGGAAAAATTTCCCAACGATTATCAAAGTAAGAGCAGCCATCCATTCATAAGATGCAATAGCTAGTCCAATTGCAAATCCTGAGCCGGACATTCCAATAAACTGTTCGGCAGAAATGTTGGCTGCAATTAGCGAAGCACCAATTGCCCACCATGGAAGAGTTTTCCCAGCCAAGAAATAATCTTCAGAACTCCTTTCATGCCCTTTTTTACTTCGTGAAACCCAAAGTCCCAATAATATTATTACTAAGATGTATCCTGTAAAAACTATGTAATCAGCCGTTGAAAAATTCATAAATTCCCCAAATGAATTATTTATACATTAATATATTTTTATATTATTTCCGCATTCTATAAATTTAGGTAAACTTCTATACTTTCAACTTTCCCTTCTCTATTAAATATTGAATGACTAAAATTTTTATCTAAACTCAAATTGTTGAATTCGATATTATTGCCACTTGTCTCAACTACTTTTATTAGATTATTACTTGAACGTTTATAGATAATTGGAACCTGACAGTATGTAAATGCCAAAGAACTAACTTGCAATTCAATTTTGATATCTTTGCCATTTACATTAGAATAATTAAATGTTTTTTGAGTTTTTAAAAATTCAGATCTATTAAGGAGTATAGGATTAAAAGTAATAATTCCATTTTTAACAATAAGTCCAAGTTCACCAAATCTTGAGATTATATCTTCTTTAACTTGCCCTGTCATTCCTGGTTGCTGTACACCTGAAAAACTTGGTGTATGTGAATTAGGGTCAGTAGGGAAAGCCCCGTAAACTTCCGGAGATTTATGTAAGCCAATACCATCTTTAAGTTGATAATAATATTTTTTTAGTTCTTCAATCTCAGAAATATTAGCATTTCTAACTATAGCTTCAAAATAAGCTTCTTCAACAGCTAGCACAAGTTTAGAAACCATGTGCCAGTAAATACTTCCCAACCCTTCATATTTATAGAAAGTACCTGATCTACCGGTAAAAGCTTTATGATTAAAGATGAGTTCGTAAAATTCTAGAACTTCTTCTTTTTCATTATTAATTTCACCTTCGATTTGAGAAAGATTTTCTAATCTTATTTTTAGCTCTTTAGAATTTCTAATTTCACCATTAAAATGGTACTTACCATCTTCATCCTTAACAACTATATCTTGATTGCCTATTTCTATAAGTTTCTTTAATAGATTAGAGGAATTCAACTGTTCTTCAGTAATTTGATTTTTCTCAATGAACTTTGGCAAATCTCTATTAGGATAAAGTATAAAGCTGTTTTGATCTTTTCTGTAAAGTTTACTCTTATATAGCGCATTTAATATTTGAATAACTTGTTTTGTATTTAAATAACCCGAACTGATAACAGCAACTTGACCTTCAAGCATTTCATATAAATTTGAAATTATTATTTCGTCATCTTTAACTGAGATTAGGTTATAAGCATGATAAAGATGATCATCGCGTTCATTCAATGATATGGTGTTATCAATACATTCTCTAACAATTTTGGAAAAATTTATAATTTGATTTTTATCAATAGATTGTTTTTTACCTGTAAATCCTTTATAATAAATATTAAACCTATACTCTTCTCCTGCTTTTCCTAATGAATCTAAAATTTGTTTTCTGTTTTTATTTGATATTTCGCCAATAAGAATTGTTTTATGTAATTCAAATACTTTATAGATTTTTTCAAAAAAATCTTTAATTTCAATTGAAATCGTTAACGACTTAGATTCAACTTTCTCAAATAAATTTATGAGGAAAGTAAGATATCTACGAATATAATAAAGAGTAACCATTGACACACCATTTCCAACCAATGCATTATTGGCGTCATTCCATTCGGGTCTTTGAGTATTCATCCAAATTCCCGCACCGGGAATAAAGTTACTAAGTTTTGAAAGAAGCGTAGCTAATAATTTTTCAGTCAAGTTTACTTGGTAGATCTCCCCAGTTTCATTTGTTAAAAATCTTGCATCGCTTCCAATTTCTTTTTCCTTTTCCAGAATTTTTTCATGAATGGAGAAATCAAATTCAATTGTATTTTTCGGATCTTTCAATATATCTTTATACCCACAAATTCTATAAGGTACATTTGCATAACTATAAATATCATCAGACATTCTTTTAGTTAATTCATTAGCATCAAACTTAAAAGATAGTTCAAGCAGTTTAAGTAAGTAAATAATTTGATGATCACCCCAATATCCAATATTTGACCAAGGAGTATCTTCTTCTGGTGCTTCCCAGTCGAATCCGGATCTTGTTACTCTATACGGATTATATCCATCAGCTGTTGATGCATTTAAAAATTTTGCAATCATGGACTCGAGATATTCAGGATATGATAATGCAAGGGCTTCCCAGTTTTGGAATAAGTCTCTCCAGTTTCCTTCATAATTCAATATTTTATTTCCGTACTTATCTTTAAGATCAATCGAAAATCTATTCCAAGGGCGACTTGGATCGCCATGACGTCTGCTAAATGTAATAGGAAGATATTCAAGAGTTAATTTTAGAAGTTGTTTATCACCTTTATCTTCCACAATTTTTTTAAATGACAAATAATTAATTTTACTATTAAGTGATTCCAAGAAATTTTTATTCCTTTCAAGAACTATTTTATTGGAAGTTTTTAAGAAAGAAATAAAATCATCTTTTGATACCCAGTAAGAATCATCAAATATGCCACCACGCATTACGTTAAATAATACGTTTGAAAAATGTCTTGAGGTAACTAACTTATCTTCGCCAAGTTGTAAACCATCAGCGGAAGCTACAATCTTTACTAAATTTCGAGTACCTTCATCTACATCATCAAAAATCAAATTTGATAAATTTTTATCTGCTCTTAACAAATTTTTAATTTTTACTATATCTCTTAAATCTTGATTGATTTCTGCAATTATTAACCACTCCTTTTTAACATCAGGTTCTAGATTAATTTTGGAATTTAAGAAATATGATCCTCTAACTCCTTTTATATCATTTTCCTGAGTAATTACATTTTCAGTTCTAAAAGAATCTAGTTGCTTTGAAGAAAGAAGATATTTTTCTGCTTCAATTCCTGTTGACCAAACAGTAGTAGCCATCAGAGATTCGCTAGGTTCAGCTTTATCTGATGGAATAGAACTTAATCTATAAATACCAATTCCATATTCTTCAATTAATTCATTTCTTTTATAACCATCTGCAAGTGTACTTAGCTCTGTTTGAAACTTTTGATTTAGTCCGTAAGGTAAAATATTTTGAATACCATCTAGAATTTCAACTGATATAATTTCCTTATTTTTATTTATAATTTCTGATTTCTTAACAAAGCCAAATTTTTCACTATTTAACCAAGTATATGAAAAGATTAATCCTAAATCTATATTCTTTTCCTCAAAAATTATTTTATTACTTGGAATATTCTTATAAATATTGCGTGTAATATTATATATGTTTTTCTGACAATCAGAAAATGGTTCCCATAAAAATGTTTGTTCATCAGTATTAACTTTTAAGATTGATTTAGACCCTGTTGTATAATGTGAGGTATGAATTTTATCATCAGTGTAATAAGGGAAAAGTGCATTATCAGGATTTTTTCTTCCCGCTGTTAACCCTCCATTACTCGAAATAAACATCCAATGATCTGAATTACTGACTATACTCATAAAAAATGGAGCCATTTTATCAAAATTTGAAATTTTATAATATGATTCACCATTTATTGCAACGTACTCTCCACTTACAGGGTTACTGTTAATCTTCAATTTTTGATTACCTAGAAACAATTTATACTACTCCGATAATTGTAAAAGAAATATTTCTGTTTTATTAGCTTTTTTATTTTATACATAATTTTTAGGTTAAATTTCGTTTCTTCTTGCTGTTAATTCAAGTTGAACTTTTTCCATAAAAGGTTCTGTTAGATTATAGAAGAATAAAAGAATTACTGAAAGTATCATTAATGTTCCAGGAATAATACTCAGCATTAATTTTATTCCTAGCAATGATTCTGAAGTCTGAACTTCATTTGGTATATAGTTAAATAAGGCTAATAACCATCCTGTTATTGCACCACCAATTCCCCAACCAAATTTTTGTCCAAATGTTGCAGCAGAAAATACAATTCCAGTTGCCCTTCTGCCAAATTTCCATTCAGCATAATCAGCTGTATCGGCATACATAGCCCATAAAATTGGAACACCTGGCCCATTAAAAAATCCAACCAATGCAGAAATTGCGTAAGCCCATTTCCATTGATCAGGTGATGGAATAAACAAAGCTAACACAGCAATACCGGATAGAGCATTACTCATTATATAAGTATTTCGCTTTCCAAATTTTTTAGTTAATGGTTTAGATAACGGGATCCCAATAATCAATCCTAATGTACCTAAAACTGCAAACATTGAGAATAAACTTTGATCGCCTACATAATATTGAAAATAGTAAAGTCCAACAGCAATTCTCATTGAAAGAAAAATAAAAGTAACCAACCCCATGAGAAATAAAATTATCCAAGGCCTATTATGAATTAGATCCTTTAAATCCTCTTTCAGAGGTGTTGATTGCTCTTTTGGAGGTTCAATTCTTTCTTTGGTATTGTAAAATGTTACATAAAACAAAATGACAGCTATTGCAGCAAACAATCCCATTGTTAATTGATAACCCAGCTGTTTATCCCCTGCACCAAGTAATGCAATTAATGGCAATGTTAAGCCTTGTACCATAAGTCCTGCACTCTGACCGAAAACAAATCGATATGAATTTAAACTAGTCCGTTCAATAGGATCTGATGTCATAACAGCGGATAAGGCACCATAAGGAATATTGTTAGCAGTATAAATCATCATCATCAATATATATGTAACATAAGCATAAATTATTTTACCGGTAACACTAAAATCAGGAGTAGTAAACATCAAAACTGCCATAATTCCAAAAGGAAATGCTGTCCACTTTATCCAAGGACGAAACCTACCGTACTTAGATTTAGTCCTATCTGAAATTGCACCCATCATTGGATCATTAATGGCATCCCAAATTCTAGAGACTAAAAATAAAGTACCGACAGCTGCTACAGGAATACCGAAAATATCAGTGTAATAGTACATGAGAAAAATCATAACTGTTTGGAATACAATGTTAGCAGCAAAATCGCCAAATGCATATCCTACTTTTTCTTTAATCTGTAATTTTTGCACAGCTTCTTCCATAAAATCCTCTAATTTATTATTTTAGTTTAATGCTGCAAGTAGTTCAAATTCTGCAGTAAGTTTTATATCATCAGAAGCACTTCCAATATGTATAAGGAATTTGCCTGGTTCCGATTTCCAACCATTAGATTTAACATCATAAAACGAAAGCATTTTTTCGTTAATATTAAATGTTATTGTCTTTTCTTCTCCTGGTACTAATTTTACTTTACTAAATCCTTTAAGTTCTTTTTTAGGTCTCTTTACTGATGCTTCAGAATCTTCAATGTATAATTGAACAACTTCACTACCAATTACATCTCCAGTGTTTTTAATTTTAACGGAAACCTTTAAGTCTTCACCTTGTCGAATATTTTTTTTGTCTAACATGATATCAGAGAATTTAAAGCTTGTATAAGACAGTCCATGTCCGAAAGCAAATTGAGGTTCAACATTATAACTATCAAAATATCTATAACCAACAAATACTCCTTCTTTGTATTCCACTTCAGATCCTTTGCCAGGGAAATCTCCAAATTTATATGCCGGAGAATCTTCTAATTTTTTAGGAAATGTGAAAGGAAGTTTACCTGAAGGATTAACATCTCCAAATAGAATTTCAGCAAAAACATTTCCTGCTTCCGAACCATCATACCAACCTTGAACAATTACGGGGACTTCATCAACCCAATTACTAATATCGACTGGTGAACCCCCAATAATAAATACTATAACATTTTTATTAACCTTTAGGACAGCATCCACTAATTTGTCTTGCTCATAAGGTAAAGACATATCTTTTCTGTCAAGTCCTTCTACATCATAATAGTGGTTTAGTCCGATGAACATAATCACAACATCAGAATTTGATGCAGCAACAACTGCTTCTTTTCTTAGTTTTGATTTAAAATCAGAATTTTGCTCACTTGTATCAATAATTTCACTTTGCGAAACAAATGCTGTTGTTGATTTGTATCCTTTAGCATAATTTATTTTTATTTCATCAGAAAGATAATTTTTTAAGCCTTCTAAAGGTGTGATTTCATACTTCGTCTTTACTCCTGAACTGTTTCCCCCTGCTCCATGCTTAATAATTGCATTCTCACCAATTACTGCAATACTTTTTATTGTTGATTTATTTAAAGGTAATATATGGGATTCATTTTTTAACAAAACCACCGCCTCTTCAGCAATTTTCTTGGATATATTAAAATGATTTTTTGTTGCAAATTCTCCACTAGATCTATTTTTATCAAATACTTTGGACTTGAACATTGAAGTCAATATTCTTCTAACTTTATCATTAATTACTTCAATATCAACAGTACCATTTTCCACTAATGTTTTTAAAGAATCTGCAAAAAAATAATCATTATAGCTATCTACATTTGTACCCATTTCAATATCAAGTCCGGCTAATGCTGCATCTTTTGTTGAATGTACTCCATCCCAATCTGAAATTACAACTCCCTTAAAACCCCATTCATTTTTTAATATATCGGTTAAAAGATATTTGTTTTCACTGCACCAATGGCCACGGAATTTATTATAAGCACTCATTACAGCTAAAACATTTCCCTCTTTTACAGCAGCTTTAAATCCCGGCAAATAAATCTCTCTTATTGTTCTTTCATCAATTTTTTCATTTACTTTAAAACGCTCATATTCTTGGTTATTAAAAGCAAAATGTTTTACACAAGCACCTACGTCTTGTTCTTGAACACCTTTAATGTATGGTACAACCATCTTGCTTATTAGGTAGGGATCTTCGGACATATATTCAAAATTTCTTCCACATAGAGGCGTTCTATGAATATTGATAGCGGGACCTAAAATAATATCTTTACCTCTTGCTCTAGCTTCGCTACCCAATACCTTGCCAAAATCATGAGCTAAATTTGTGTTCCAAGTGGCTGCTAAAGCAGTTCCAACTGGTAAATAAGTTGCAGAATCAGTAATCCACCCCGCTGGCTCCCAGTTATCTCTGTTTATTTCCTCTCGAACTCCATGAGGTCCATCAGACATTTTCCACTCCGGAATACCAAGTCTTTCAACTCCACCTGTAGTAAATTTAGAGTTAGCATGAATCATTGAAATCTTTTCATTTAGAGTTAGTTGAGATATAATTTTATTCACTTTTTTACTAATTGAATCTCCTACACTGGCAATAACATTTTTATTACTACTTATTATCATTAGAAGTACCATCAATATTATTTTTAATCTGTATGGAATTTTTAAAATTGTTGGCAATTTAACTGTGTTAAACTTGGTGTGTAGTTGCTTATAATTGTTTAATTTTAGCAAATAATTATTAAATAATTTATTTATATTTATTATTTTATGCTTTATAATATTAGAACTAAAATTGGTTATTAGTTATTAATGAATACATAAAAGCCTTCCAAGATTTCTAAATTTCATTTGATTAGAACCATTTTTTTTGTTGCAACATTATACCCACCTGATAACAATCTGTAAAAATATATACCCGAGGGAAGATTTGTATCCTCGAAGGTTACATTATAGATTCCTGGTGATTTAACTTCCTTCATCAAAGTTCTTATTTTATTTCCCATTAAATCATAAACTTCCAGTGAAATGTATGATTTTTTATCTATCCGAAATCGTATAATAGTTGATGGATTAAATGGATTAGGGTAATTTTGATTTAAATAAGTTTTTGAAGGAATAACCATATTCTCTTCAACAGAAGTCGGATCTTTAATTTGATAAACTCTGACATATTCTAATTCAAAGCGCTGTGGGAATTGAGTAGAGTCATCTGGACTTCCAGGCCAATTTCCACCAATAGCAAGATTTATAATTAAATAAAAATTTTTATCAAATGGAGCGGGAAATGAAGCGCCCGATGCCGATGTCCACCAGCTATTTTGCGTTCCATACTTCTCACCATCCACGTACCATCTCATCTCACCATTTTCCCATTCAAGTGCAAAATCGTGGAAGTCATCATGAAAATTGCCTTTGCTTATCTGCTTACTGCTTCGACTTTCAGTGTTATTAGGCCAGATACCTCCATAATGAAGTGTTCCATAAACTACATTAGGTTCATGGCCTAGATATTCAACAATGTCAATTTCACCAGAAGCTGCCCAACCACCATATTCATTATCAGTAGGCATCATCCAAATTGCGGGCCAAATGCCCTGACCTATAGGAAATTTCGCTCTAAACTCAAATCTCCCGTATGTCCAATCACCTTTATTTAATGTTCTAATTCTACACGAGCTATAATTTTTTTCCGAGATATTCTCTTTCAATGCTGTAATTACTAACTTGCCATTTTCAATTGTAATGTTTTTATCAGTATACCACTGTTGTTCGTTATTTCCCCAACCAGAAGGAAGCCCATAAGCAGTCCCATCGCCAATCATATATTCCCATTTGGAAGAATCGAGTTTATTACCCTCAAATTCATCTGACCAAACTAATTGATATTCTTGGGAAAATAAATTTAAATTATACAACATTAGCATTGCGATTATTATTATTGTCCAATTTTTCATGATAATCTCAATAGTTAAAACGTATTTTTATAATTTTGGGAGAATTCAATTAGTTATTCTAAATATTTCAAAATAATTTAGTGTAAATAATTTCAACTTATCTTTCGTAATTTTATCCATTTATAAAAATTGCTTAAATAATTACAAATAAGAAAGGGTGGTTATACATAAATTATGTAAACCACCCTTTAGAACAGTTACTGAAAAGAGGTCATTTTATTTCAATAACATCATTTTCTTAGTTAAATTCACATTTTTTCCACTTAATTTGTAGAAATATAATCCTGATGACAAATTGCTTGCATCAAAAATACGTTGATAGTTCCCAGCTTGCAACTCTTGATTAATTAACTGGCCAACAACTTGACCAAGAATATTATAAACCGCCAATTTATATGTGCCAGCTTCTGGAATAGAAAATTTAATTGTTGTTGTAGGATTGAATGGATTAGGGTAATTTTGGTTTAGAGTAAATGAAGAAGGAACTTCATTACCTATGGTCTCAACGCCAACTAATCCCGGTGGATAAAAGCTTAAATCTCCAAGTGGATTTCCATCTGTCCCTACTAAACCAGAATAGGATCTAAAGTTTTCAGCAGTTGGATATTGAATGAGTATTTTATAAAAGTCCGGGTCAGTTGTCTGATCAGCATCCCAATCCCATGCGTGAGTATTACCTGCTTGAACATCAGTAATAGCTTGTGCTAATTTGCCTGTAGCAACTGATAAATCCGCGAAATCATTAAACATCGGATCTTGATTCCAATTATTTTCAGCAACAAGTCCTGGCCATGTAACATCATCAGCAAACATCGCTTCTGTTCTTTCATTCATCCATATGGGAAGCAAAAGAGTATCATGAGCCGCGAAATACGCTTCTACATCAGAACTGTAATACCATAAGTTATTTTTAACTTCCACAATTCTTTCACTCTCAGGGATTGTATATTGACTTACGAGAGAGTCTCCACCAACTTGATTGGCAGCCAAAGTATCTACGTTAATTAATCCATACATTAAACCGTCTGGATCTTGTGATTCTGCTTGTGCATTAGTTAATCCAAGAGCACCGCAATTAAAAAATATATTATTTGTGAATTTAGCATTTAGCCATTGTGTTTGGTGAAAAGGCCATTTATATGTATTCGCAAATGTACAATGATTGATACTTATGTATTTTACCACTGATGGAGGAAATATGAAAAAACTGTTTGATTGAAAATATGAGGTGTTTTTTACAACAAAGGAATCTATAGTACCAGCATTTTCAAACCAAAATAAAAACGTTGTCCATTGGTCACCTTCATTCTGTTCATTTCTGGCATGCATATTGTTAATGAACCATTTTGTATGCGGCTGATCTGAACCAAAAGCAGACCAACTATTCCAGTCACACCATAATCCATCGATATTAACGGTGACCATAGAATCATTAACTAGAAGAGCACCACGATCACCCCATCCATGGTTAACGCCACCTAAATCAATCCCACTAAGCCAAAGATTTTTAAGTGTTATATCTGCAAAAGTAATGAATAAACTTCCCGTTGATGTCCCGCCGTCTGCGTTTATATTTGACATTATTTTAGGAGGTGTCCTAGTAGAGTCGTTTGCGACCGGAGGATCTGCCACAATTTCAACTGGATTTCTTAATGTAACTGCTTTATTCAATAAATAAAATTGACCTCGCTCTAATTTGTAAACCGAATGTAGTTGTTCCCCGCTAGAATTTGTATCTGCTACAACATTATCTATTATTGAATCGTACCAAGGTGTGCCATCAGGGTTGTTGGCAGGCACGTAAACAGTATCTGCAGACTGAGCAAATAGCATTCCTGCAAATACAAGTAAAATTAAATTTGTTAAAAAGAATCTTTTTGTCATGATAGTACTCCTCTTGTTTGTGAATGATTAATGATTAGTGATATTAAATTATTTTATTATCTTAGTTATCTGAATCCTTATAATTTTCAAGAATTAAAAATCAATTATTCAATTATAGTGCTAATTAATTAAATAAGTGACACCAAGGTCAGCAGTTAATCCGTAATAATTTCTGCTTGCAAAATATCCCGTCCCAAAGTTTGAAGACCTGTCAATAGCTTTTGAAAAATTGTTAACATTTAGGAAAATTTGTAATCCATCAACAGGTAATTTTTGACGAATTTTCATATCCCAAAGAGTTAGAGGTTCTGTAGTTGAACGTAATTCTTCAAAGAAATTTGTTGAGATAAAAACATCAGATTTGTATTGCACTGATCCCCTTATAGAAAAATCTGCGTAATCAAAACCAACTGTGACATTTAGAACATGAGTAGGTTGATCCAATAAACGATCATGATAACCTTTATCCGCAGTACCTACTAATCGCTGAAGCGGTAGAGGTCCTGGTATTCGTTCATATATAGGTACAAATTTCGGATATTTAGTTTCGGAATTTGTATATGTGTAATTAACATTTACAACTAATCCTCTAAGTACACCTGGTAAAAACCAGAAATTAGATTGCCACTCTGCCTCCAATCCCCACAATTTGGAAATATCTGTACTGTTAGTAAAACTATTAATTGTTCCGCCCTTTACAACCGTTTCTGGCCATTCTGGTCTAATTTGATTTGTATCTGCAATAAATGTAGTAGTTGCAAATGAAAAACCCTCTATTCGTTTTCCAAACCCGCCTACACTAAAAAGTCCAATTTTGTCAGAATAAAATGATAAAAATAAATCAATGTTTTTTGATTTTGCTGGTTTAAGTTCAACATTGTTCCACGTTATACTACTCCCGGTAGCACTCCAAGTTGGAATTATTCTGTTATAATTTGGACGTGCAAGAGTATGTGTATAACTAACTTTAATATCAAACCAATCGAAAACTTGGTATTTTAAGTGAACCATAGGAAGCAAATAATCGTTTTTTCGTGTTGATGTGTGTGCAAAATAAATAAAAGGATCTGTTGGCTTGCCCGGCCCGTTCGATCTATTTGCGGTATATTCCGTAACATTATTTTCATACCTTAAGCCCGGAATAAATGTTGCCCGTTTATCGGCAAACGTAATTGTTGGTAAAATATAAGCAGCATAATAATTTTCGTGACCATGATAATCATTCAAATTAGAGTCTGTGTAATCATACCAAAGAGTTTTACCAACTGGGGCACCATTAACTGTTTTTAGATTTTTAATATCATTATATGCTTCACGCATTAAATCTTGATTCGGTGTACGACTGATAGTATAATCACCACCTGCTTTGAAGTCGCCTGCATTATAATCATAATCTATAAAAGGTGCATAAGGGAAATCTTCATTAGAATAATCATAATTAGTTAAACCGAATTTTTTTGATAAATACAGCCTTGAGAGAGCCATATCCTGCCATGATAAAGGTATTTCATATTGTTCGAAGTCATATTTTTTATATTTATGTGTATATTCTCCCCCCACCTTAATGTTAAAAGTGGCGAAATCGGTTTTAAATTCGTTTTCAAAACTCAGTTTTCCGGATGATTCCTCTTCTAAACTTTCGCTACTGCTTCCATAAAACACATTAACTCTACTATTTGAAATATTATTTATAGCTCTTGAGGTAATGTCAAAAGGATTTATTGAAGAATCGTCCCATGACCAGCTCTGATCAAATGCATTGTTTTCAATAGCATTCATCGATATTGTTTCTGGAACTTCAGTTTTTGATCTGGAATAACTTAAATCTGCCAAAATTTTTATGTCTCCTAAATGTTGTTCCAATTTCAGCGAATTTACCATCACAAATGAATTCCGCGTTGAATCAAGTCCGTTGTAACTATGATTTCTACCTACAGCATCAAAATTCTCCAATCTTGTAAATGTATTAACATCTATATTACTTAATGTATTATAAAGCTTAATTTTTGTTGATGGCAGATCATAGTCTAATACGAATACACCGCCAGATCTTTTAACAGTCCGATTTATATCTTGAAAGTTAACGCCGTTTGCAAGGGCAAGTGAATCAAACTGAATTGAATAACCTGCATATGCACTATTACTGCTCCTGTTCGTGTTTTCCAAATTTCCCTGAACAAAAACTCCAAGTTTATTCTCAAAAAATCTCATGCCGCCACCAAGAGCGAAATAATCATTTTTTATTTTATCCCGCAAACCATTGTAGCCTCCTTGCGCAGTTACGTTAAGTGTAGGTTTTTCAGGAGCCCCTCTAAGTGTAAAGTTTACAGTACCGCCTAATTGATCCGCCTCCTGATCTGCCATAGCTGTTTTACTTACTTCTATTCCATTCAAGATGTTTGGAGATATCATACTTAAATCAACACTTCTGTCAGCATCTCCTGTTGCTGCCATACTAACACCATCAATAGAGACCTTGCTAAACTTTGGAGATAATCCACGAATTACTACTTTATTACCTTCACCACCTTCTCTTTTCAGAGAAATTCCAGGTAAACGACCTACGGCTTCAGCAGCATTTGATTCTGGTAATTCCTTAATCTTTGCTGATGAAACAATATTTTTTACAGAATTGGAAGATATTTGCTGATTAATAGCCTGCATCTGCCCAACAGCTTGTGCAGTTACTACAACTTCTTCACTCTCAAGAGTTTTATATTCTAATCCTACATCTATTTGTAAAGTTTTATTTTCTTCTACCGTTATTTTAAAAGTTTTAGATTCATAACCTATATACTTAACTACCATTGAATAATTTCCGGGGGGAACATTTTCAATTGCATATAGCCCGTTAAAATCTGTTGCAGCTCCCATACTTGTATTCGATAGAAATACATTGGCACCTGGAAGTGATTCTCCACTAGCTTTATCGTACACTTTACCGTGAATTTTTGTCTTTGCACTTAATGATGAAGAAATAAAAATCATTAAAATAATTAAAATGGTAAAATTGTGTTTCTTCATAATTGGCCTCTAATTTTAGTTTAGAATTCTTATCAAAATTGAATTTGTTTTACTTCTGCTCGTAAAAATAAAGCTGTCTTTTTTTGCTAATTTATCTCCCGATTGATAAGTTTGAATGATTATTGCATTATTATAATTACCCTGTTTCCTGTTCCTAAATAAAAACATAATTACACTAAAAATCAAACTGCCGAAAAATTATAAAAAAAATTTGCTTTTTGCTTTTGGTTTGTAAAAAATAAATTCATTAATAAATTTTTTCTTAAAGTTGACATTAGGATTATCGGAGTATAATTTAAGTCTTAAGACTTAAACAAAAATAATAATTTAATTGCTTTGCTTCTCGGCTTGGAATAACAAATACAAGGACTATAGTAACATTTTGTAGTAAATTACAATAAATATGTTTGAAAAGCAAAAAGTAGGCTCAACTTTTATTTGATCTATATTCGGAGGGTGATTTTTCGTATTGTTTTCTGAAACAACGAGCAAAATAAGTTAAATCATTAAAACCGACTTCATACGCAACTTCGGTAATTGTCATTTTTTTTTGCTCCAAAAGCTGCACAGCACGTTTCAAACGTATATCTCGGATAAATTCATGAACTGTTTTATCAGTTAATCCGCGCAATTTACGGTATAACTGCATTCTGCTCATACCAATTTCTTTGCTTAATATGTCGGCATTAAATTTATTGTCGGAAATTTGATCTTCTATAATTTTTGTTAAACGTTTTAGAAAATTTTCGTCAATATCTGTAATAGGCAGTTTGCTTGGTCCCAAAACAATTTCTTTTCCATATTTTTCTTTTAATTTTTCACGCGCTTCCAAAATATTGACCATTTGAGCTTCAAGTACATCGATATTAAACGGTTTCGTAAGATAAATATCAGCTCCACTTTTAAGTCCCTTAATTAGATATTCGTGTGAAGAATAACTTGTAAGCATTACAATTGGAATGTGGCTCGTTTTTTCGTCATTTTTTAATCGGTGGCAAAGTTCAATGCCGTCTATTCCCGGCATTTTAATATCAGTAATAATTATATCAGGAATTATCTGAAGCGCACTATAAAAACCGCTGAGTCCGTCTTCGGCTTCGTGAATACGATAATTTATATCTAACGAATTTTTCGTGTATTCAAGAATTTCTCTATCATCTTCTACAATTAATACAACAGGAGCATCTTTTGATTTATATTTACTTTTCTTAACACCGGCGAGATCTCCGCTTGGATTTACTGCATAGTTAAATGCTGCATGACTACTGTTAATGTAAGTCTTAAATTTGCTTACAAGCTGATTTTCCTCAAGATACCGTTCATCAAGCGGAATTTTTATTTTGAATGTGGTACCCTTCTCAACAAAACTTTCGACAGAAATATCACCCTTATAAAGTTTTATCAACTCATTTACAAATGCCAGTCCAATTCCGCTACCTTCTGAATAGAGCGAATTGTGATTTCCCAGTCGGTATTCACGTTTAAAAATGTATTCGATTTTATCTTTAGGAATTCCAATTCCGTTATCTTGCACTGTTATTTCTATTTTCTCTGATGGCTCGCTGTTCTCACCCGAATTATTAAACTCGTTAGTTGAATCTTCAATAGAAACTGCTAATTTTATTTCTCCATTATCACGCGTAAATTTGAACGCATTTGAAAGCAAGTTGTAAATTATTTTATCCAATTTATCAGGATCAAACCAGGCAATCTTTTGTTCTTGACATGATTTAAACTGAAAAGTAATATGATGTTCTTTTGAATAATCATAAAATGAATGCGAAATTTCTTTAATAAATTGAATTATATCTCCTTTTGAAAGATTTAATCGCAAATCACCAGTTTCCATTTTGTTAAGGTCTTTAAGCTGATTCGTCATTCTTTGCAGTCTCTTAACATTTTTATAGACTAAAGAAATACGGCTTTTGACCTTTTCATCAATACTCATTGAGTTAATAAGTTTTTCTAAAGGATTTAAGATTAATGTCATAGGAGAATGAAACTCATGCGAAATGTTTGAAAAGAAACGTGTTTTCATTTGGTCGAGTTCATACATTTTTTCAAGTTCAATATGCTCCAATTTCAATTTATTTTTCAATCGCTGTCTGCTGATAAAATAATTCAAAATCATATATGCTATCAACAAGAATAAAATTATTTCAATCAAATAAGCCCACCATGTTTCCCAAAACGGCGGATCAATAATTATTTTTATCGAAGTTCCTTTTTCGTTCCAAATCCCATCGTTATTAGAAGCCTTTACCCTAAAGACATAGTTGCCGGGGTCCAAGTTCGTGTATGTTGCAGTATGATTAGAACCGATGTAGTTCCAGTCCTTATCAAATCCTTCCATCATATAAGCATACTGATTTTTCTCAGGACTGATATAATTTAAAGCTACAAAACTGAAAGATATTACAGATTGATCATAAGAAAATTTTATATTCTTTGTTTCTAAAATATTTTTTTCAAGAGGGGAATCTTTTATGCCTATAGAGACTGGCTTGTTAAACAACCTTAATTCGGTTATTACAACGGGAGGAATATAAGAATTATCTATCAAGTTTTTTGGTTGAAAAATATTAAACCCGCTATTCCCGCCAAAAATTAATTTACCACTTTTTGTTTTAAATCCGCTGCGTGCATTAAATTCATTGTCCTGAAGTCCATCAGAATTGTCATAATTTTTGAATATTCCCAATTTAGGATCAAAACGAGAGATTCCTTTTCCCGTGCTTATCCAAAGAATACCGTCATCATCTTGAATAATACACATGATTTCATCGCTGGGCAATCCTTCTTCTTTATAATAATGAACAAAAGAATCAGTCTTTCTATCAAATTTATTTAACCCGCCTGTAGTTCCTATCCAAAGTGTTGAATCTTTCGCTAAAAATATTGTGTAAACAAATCCTTTACTAATACTGCTTTTATCGTTTTCATAATGTTTATAAGATTTGAATACTTTTGATTTGGGGTTGAAGGAAGCAAGTCCTACATCCGTACCTATCCAAATCACACCATTATAATCTTTGGTTATTGTTCTCAAATCGTCATCAATCAATCCGCTGTTTCTGGTATCGTAAACGGTTGAAGTATGAGTTTTAATATTAAAATAAGTTAAGCCTCCCCAAAACGTTGCGAGCCAAAGATTACCATTCTTTCCTTCTAAAATTTTGAAAACATTATTACTACCCAAACCGTTTTTTTCTTTAGAAAAATTAATAAAATTTCTATTTTTTTTGTTAAACTTAAATAATCCATTTGCCCAAGAACCAATCCACAAATTATGCTGGCTGTCTCCGTAAAAACTTAATATTGCATTCGCAGAAAGAGTGCTGTTTTTTTTATTGTAATGAATAAATTTTTTATCTTTTCGATTTAAAACATCAATTCCATTTTCATTTGTAGCAATCCAAATATTTTGATTTTCATCTTCCCAAAATCCGTTCACCATGTTATCACTTAAACTTTTATTGTTGCCTGGGAAATGTTTGTAATGTTTAAAATACGCTTTTCCTGCCAATAACATGTTTACACCGCCGGCATAAGTTCCTAACCAAATATTTCTAGCTTTATCTTCATAAATTGTATAAATTGAGTTATTATTCAAACTCGAATAACTTAAAGGATCGGTTTTATAATATGTAAATTTTCCATTTTTAATATTCAAGATGTTTAGCCCTTCATCTTCTGTCCCTATCCAAAGCTTATCATTCCAATCAGCCATTAATGACAAAATAATATTACCAGTAAGGCCTTTTTTACTTTTCGGTTTATATTTATAATTAAATATATTTTGTATTTTTTGGTCAATGAATTTAATCTTAAATAACCCGTTTCTTTGAGTCCCAATCCAAATATTTTCATTTTCTGATTCTGTAATAGAAGTTATTGCAGAGTTAGTAAGAGCTTTATTATAATAAAGGAGATGACTAAATTTATTATCATTTTTGAAAAGGATATCAATTGAGCCGTTTCTATTTCCTATCCACAGATTACCTTCTGTGTCTTCAAATATCGATTGTATAAAATTGCCGCTTATCGAAACGCTATCGTTAGGATCATGAACGTGGTGTATAAAGCAATTATTTTTTCTATCGAAAAGATCGAGTCCTCCATTCCGAGTTCCAATCCACAATCGGTTTTTGCTATCCTCAAAAATGATTTGAATTTGGTTATCATTAATACTTGAAGTATCGTCAATGATATGTCTGAAATTGTTAAAATTATCTTTATCCTGATTATAGTAGTTTAACCCGTCATTCGTTCCTACCCATAAGTGTTTATTATGATCTTCAATTATTGAAGAAACATAATTATCGCTTATGCTGTGAGGATCATTCTGATTATAAAGATATATGGTAAAATCACGTCCATCAAATCGATTAAGACCGTTAAAAGTTCCTATCCAAATAAAACCAATATCATCTTGAACAACGCAGGTTACCGTTGAATTTGATAATCCATCGTATGTAGTAATATGATGGAAATGAAAATTTTGGTATTGAGCATTAAGAATGACAAAAGGAAAAAATAAAACAAAGAAATATTTGGAAAACATTATTATTTTATAGTATTTCTAAATAAATTTTAATAAAAATAAATATAATAATTTTAAAGTTATTAAGTAACTTCGCTGATCTTCTTTGCAACCATGAAGGTTTACTGAGTGAAATAATCTTTGCTTCTTTTATTAGGAAAGAATTAAGCAAATTATACTTGTATTTAGCAGAAAATGGTTTGGGTGATGTATTTATCACTTCAAGATGATTCACGATTCACTCTTTATCGGGACGATATAGAAACAGTTAGTTATGATTTAAGTTACAAGATCTATCTCCGCCAGCTTCCGGATAAGGAATGACAGTGTACTTATTTTGCTAAAGCTTTAGTATATATTTTAAATTTTTCTATTTACGCTAGGACATATGATCTTATAATACGGATTGCTGCTTATCAGTCCGGCGGTAAAATTCAATTTTATTTGGATAATGCAACATTAACTGACCTTGTTGATGTTCCGGTTACCAGCGGATGGCAGACTTGGCAAACTTTAAGAATACCTAATGTTGAAATACCCGGCGGGCAACACAAATTAGTTGCTCGATTTTATTTTGGCGGATTTAATTTGAATTACATTGATTTTAATCAGATTTCCGTAGGAGTTAATGATGAAAATAGTCTTCCTCAAAAATATATGCTATATCAAAATTATCCGAATCCTTTTAATCCGAGTACAACAATTAAATATTCAATTCCCAATGTAAGACAAGGGCATGCTTCTGCCCTACAGAACGTAGTATTAAAAGTTTATGATATTCTCGGTCGTGAAATAACTACCCTCGTGAATGAAGAAGAAATACCAGGAAATTATACTATTGAATTTGATGCAAGCCATTTAACTAATGGAGTTTATTTTTACGATTTGCAAGCAAATCAATACAATCAAACTCGCAAGTTTGTTTTATTGAAATAGTACCAAATTATTAATGAGTAAAACCTTATAATATAAGTTGTTATAGAGATTTGAGAGGCGACGATCGGATTCGAACCGATGAATAAAGGTTTTGCAGACCTTCGCCTTAAGCCACTTGGCCACGTCGCCGTTAAATTTTGAACACAAAAAATAAAATCCACACACGGTGGATTGGTAGAGCGGGAGACGGGACTCGAACCCGCGACAATCACGTTGGCAACGTGATGCTCTACCAACTGAGCTACTCCCGCATAAATCTTCATGAATTATTATTTTCAGATTCTAAATATAAGATTGTTTGCAAATTAATACAACAATTTTACTATTCTTTTCATAATTTTTAGTATAAAATTTTTTAGAATAAAAAAATGATATGTACGATATAGAAAGAGAAGAACTGGTTAATATTCTTAAAGAAAAAGGAGTTAAAGACGATAAAGTGCTTTCAGCTATTAAAAGCGTTGAAAGACATCTTTTTGTTCCGGAGGCTGTAAGAGCCCATGCCTACAATGATGTTGCTTTACCAATCGGTTATGGTCAAACTATATCTCAGCCTTATACTGCAGCGGTTATGACTGAAGCATTGAAATTAAGTCCCGTTGCAAAAGTTTTGGAGATCGGAACAGGTTCGGGTTATCAAGCTGCTATACTATTA